>CALFYQ010000428.1 GCA_937952085.1 uncultured Paracoccaceae bacterium
TTCAACGCGCCGAAGCTCCTGCGGGACCTCGCCGAGAAGGGCGGGACCTTCTACGGCACGTATCAGCCGGCCAAGGCCGCCTGAGGCGCGGGGCGCGCGCCCTTGACGGGGCGCGCGCCGGGTGGCAACCGCAAGCGTCAAGTCTAGTCATCAGTGCCCGGCGAATGACCCAAACGCGAGAGGCGGCCGCCTCGCTTTCCGTCGTCATCCCCTTCTACAATGACGAAGTCTATGTAGAGGAAGCCGTGGCGTCGGCCGCCGGTCAGCCGATCGACGACCTCGAAATCATCGTCGTGAACGATCGGCCCGACGCCCAGAGCGACGCGTTCCTGGCCGAGATCGCCTCCCGCTACCCGATCCGGATCGTTCGGCACGAGGTCAATCGAGGCCTCGCCGCGGCGCGCAATACAGGGATCGAGGCGGCGACGAGATCCCATGTCGCCTTCATCGACGCGGATGATGTCTTCGTCGCGGGCGCTCTGGCGCGGAACTTCGCTTTCGCCCGGTCCACCAAGGCGGACATCACCCACGCGCCGACGCTCTCGATGTATGTCGGCCGGCTGCACCCGCAGCCGCTGCGGCGAGACCATCTCCTGTTCGGCGCCTGCATCAGGTCGGCGACGCTCGCGCAGGCCCCGCAGGCGCAGTACATCGTCTCCTCCTGGTCCTCGATCTACCGTCGTGATTTCCTCGTCGAGAAGCAGGTGCGCTTCGACGAGGCGCAGCGCCGCTTCGAGGATCGGCTCTTCGTTCTCGACGCCGTCTTCGCGGCGCGGAAGATCGCCTTTTCGGACATTCCGGCGCGGATCTGGCGTCGCCGCCTCGGCTCCATCACCACGGCGGAGCGCGAGCTCGCGGATATCGCGATGCAGATGGACCTGCTGTCCAAATGCGTCGGCTCAGCAAGGCGTTACCGCGATGCCGGGCCAGGGCGGGAGATGTTCCTGCAGCGGGAGCTGCACCATTCGATCAGCCGGGTGATCTGGGATGTCCGCGTCCTCGACTACGACCCGGCGAAGACGCCGGAGCTCGACGCCGCGCGCGCCCGCTTCACCGAGGCGCTGAAGGGCCTCAAGCTGAAGCGGGAGGTCTTCGCCGACATCCCGACCATGAAGATCTCCAATCTCTGGAAGGTCTACGGGGAGAACCGGGCGGTCACCTGGCGCGATCTGCTGCACGCCTATTCGCTGGCGCAGGAAGGCCGCTGGGCCGAGTTCCACCGCTGGCGGGAGAGCCGTCGGCTTCCGGCGCCGGCGCGTATCGCGCCGCCCTCGCTCGACAAGGAGCTGATCCTCCATATCGGCCTCCACAAGACCGGCACCACCTTCCTGCAGCGCGTCCTGGAGAAGGATCGGGCCCGCCTTGCGCGCCACGGCGTGCTGTTCCCGGAATGCGGCTTCCTCGGGGTGGTGAGCGACAACCACCGCGCCGATGCGACGCCGGGCCATGTCGGCTTCCCCGGCGCGATCCGGCACGGCGCGACGGCGATTTTCGATCGGCTTCGCGAGGAAGTGGCCAAGAGCCCCGCCGAACGCGTGCTGATCAGCTCCGAAAACCTCTCCTTTCCCTTCGACGAGCCGGCGGATCGGGCGCTCTTTCTCGCGCGCGCGGCCGAAGCCTTCGAGGCCTATCCGCGCCGCCGAATCGTCGCGGTCTTCCGGCGGCCCGACGAATATGTCGATCGCTACTGGCGGGAGCATGTCTTCCTCGGCACCGGTTGGGCGCGCCGCACGGCGGAGCAGTTCGCGAACGAGCTTGGGCCGCAGCTCGCGGATCTCTCCTGGCTGACCGGCGACTGGAAGCGCTTCGCCAACGGCGCGCTCACGCTGATCGGCTACGACGCGGCCGGGAAGAACCTCGACCGCGAATTCTATGCCACGCTCGGGCTCGAGCCGCCGGCGAACGTTCCGTCGGGGCCGGCCTACGCCTCGCCTTCGGCGGAGCAGGCCATCGCGGGCCGGGCGATCTCGATGGCGCGGATCGACAAGACCGCCCGGGCCGAGGCGCTTGCGGCCTTCCTCGCCGCGACCGCCGGCCTTCCGGCGACGAAGGGCGCCTCCACCCTGCCGCGGGCGGCCCGGACGAAGCTGATCGACCGGTTCGCGCAGCGATCGCTCCCCTACCTTCGCGAGCATGGCGTCGATGCGCCGGTTGACGAGTGGCGCGCCAGCGCCGAGGCCTCGGCGGAGTGCCCGCCGACGCTGGACCCCGCCTATGCGGATGCGGCCATCGCCGCGCTCGCGTCCGTGTGGCCGTCGCAATTTCAGGCCGCGGAAAACCCGTGGTGGCTGCGGACCTATCGCTTCGGCAGGGGCGTGCTGGCGCAGTTCTGGTGAGGGGGCGCCGATGCGGACCGGGTTCTTCCACGACGAGCGCTGCCTCTGGCACTTCGGCGGGAACTACGCCTCGGTGGTGCGGGTCGGCGGGCTGGTGCAGCCGATGGTCGCCGGCGGCCTGCCGGAGAACCCGGAGACGAAGCGGCGCCTTCGCAACCTCATCGACGTGACCGGCCTCGCCGCCGAACTCGACATCCGCTCCGCTCCGGCGGCGACGGCGGAGGACCTCCGCCGCATCCATCCGGCCGAATACCTCGCCGGCTTCAAGGCGATGTCCGATGCGGGCGGGGGCGAGCTCGGGCTCCGCACGCCCTTCGGGCCGGGCGCCTATGAGATCGCGGCGCTTTCCGCCGGGCTGGTGAAGGCGGCGGTCCACGCCGTGCTCGAGGGCGATTGCCGCAACGCCTATGCGCTCTCCCGCCCGCCGGGGCATCACTGCCTGCCCGATTATCCGATGGGCTTCTGCCTCATCGCCAACATACCCGTCGCGCTGGAGGCGGCGCGGGCGGCGCGGCCGGGCCTGCGCGTCGCGGTGCTGGACTGGGACGTGCATCACGGCAACGGCACCGAGCACATCTATTATGAGCGCGCGGATACGCTTACCATCTCGCTGCACCAGCAGGGAAACTTTCCCTATGACAAGGGCGAGGCCGAGGATGCGGGCGCCGGCGCCGGCGCCGGCTTCAACGTCAACGTCCCGCTCGCGCCGGGCGCGGGGGACGACGCCTACATCTACGCCTTCGACCGGATCGTGACGCCGAAGCTGAGGGCGTTCCGGCCCGATCTTATCGTCGTCGCCTGCGGCTATGACGCGTCGGGCGTCGACCCGCTGTCGCGGATGCTGGCCGGCGCCTTCACCTTCGGTGCGATGACCGAGCGGGTGATGGCGCTGGCGGACGAGCTTTGCGGCGGCCGGCTGGTGATGGCCCATGAGGGCGGCTATTCCGAGGTCCACGTGCCGTTCTGCGGCCATGAGGTGCTGCGGCTGATGGCCGGCTCCGCCATCGTGGCGGAAGACCCGCTGGAGCCCCGGTTCCGCGCGCAGCAGCCCCGCGGCGCCGCGCTCGATTTCCACCGCGCCTGGCTCGACGGGATCGCCGCCAGCCACGGCCTCTGACGCGAGGTTGCCCGCGGCGAAGCGGCGCGCGCGCATTGACCCCCCTTCCGGGGCCGACCTAAATGCCCCACGGAGCCGACCGGGAAAGGTGAGCCATGTCCGAAGTCCAGCGCGAGTCGATGGAATATGACGTCGTCATCGTCGGCGCAGGCCCAGCGGGCCTCTCCGCCGCGATCCGCCTGAAACAGCTCGGCGGCGACGACATTTCCGTCGTGGTGCTGGAGAAGGGCTCCGAGGTTGGCGCGCACATCCTCTCGGGCGCGGTGCTCGACCCCTGCGGTCTCGACGCCCTGATCCCCGACTGGAAGGAGCGCGACGCGCCGATCCAGACCGAGGTGACGGAGGACCGCTTCTACATCCTCGGCGAATCCGGCGAGATGCGGGTGCCGAACTGGCCGATGCCTCCGCTGATGAACAACCACGGCAACTACATCGTCTCGATGGGCAATGTCTGCCGCTGGATGGCGGAGCACGCCGAGGCGCTGGGCGTGGAGATCTTCCCCGGCATGGCCTGCTCGGAACTGGTCTATGGCGAGCATGGCCGGCTCGCGGGCGTCGTCGCCGGCGAATTCGGCATCGAGAAGGACGGCACGAAGGGCGACGGCTACGAGCCCGGCATGGAGCTGCGCGGCAAGTACGTCTTCCTCGCCGAGGGCGTGCGGGGCTCGCTCTCGAAGAAGGCCATCGCCAAGTACGGCCTCTCCGCCGGCAAGGAGCCGCAGAAATACGGCCTCGGCATGAAGGAGATCTGGGAGGTGAAGCCGGAAAAGCACCGGCTCGGCCAGGTCACCCATACGATGGGCTGGCCGCTCGGCTCCGCCGCGGGCGGCGGTTCCTTCATGTATCACCTTGAGAACAATCAGGTTTACGTCGGCTTCGTCGTTCACCTGAACTACAAGAACCCCTATCTCTTCCCCTACATGGAGTTCCAGCGCTTCAAGCATCACCCGATGATCGCGGAGGTGCTGGAGGGCGGCAAGCGCGTCGCCTATGGCGCGCGGGCGATCACCGAGGGCGGCTGGCAGTCCCTGCCGAAGCTGGTCTTCCCGGGCGGCGCGCTGCTCGGCTGCTCCGCCGGCATGGTCAACGTGCCGCGGATCAAGGGCAACCACAACGCCATGCTCTCGGGCAAGGCGGCGGCCGAGGCGGCCTTCGCGGCGATCCAGGCCGGCCGCGCGGGTGACGAGCTGAGCGATTACGAGGCCGAGGTCCGCACCGGCCCGATCGCGAAGGACCTGAAGCGGGTGCGGAACGTGAAGCCGCTCTGGTCGAGCTTCGGCCTCGCCGCCTCGCTGGTCGGCGGCGGCTTCGACATGTGGGTTTCGAACCTCTTCGGCTTCAACCCGCTCGGCACGCTGAAGCACGGCAAGTCCGACGCCGAGGCGACCGGCCGCGCCCACCGCTTCGAGCCGATCGACTATCCTAAGCCGGACGGCGTCCTCTCCTTCGACCGTCTGACCAACGTCTCCTTCTCGGGCACCAACCACGAGGAGGATCAGCCGAGCCATCTCCACCTGATCGACCCGACCGTGCCGATCGAAGTGAACCTGCCGAAATTCGCCGAGCCGGCGCAGCGCTATTGCCCGGCCGGCGTCTACGAGGTGATCGAGGGCGGCGAAGGCGAGGCGCCGCGGTTCCAGATCAACGCGCAGAACTGCGTCCACTGCAAAACCTGCGACATCAAGGACCCGTCGCAGAACATCGAGTGGCGCACCCCGCAGGGCGGCGGCGGGCCGAACTACCCGAACATGTGAGGGGTTGGGGGGCGCGCCCACCGCGGTCCTCGGCCCGTGCGATCAGCCCGGGCCGCGACCGGCCCCGCCCGGGGCCCTGCGCCCTGCGCCGGTTCAAGAAGCTCAACTGTCGTCCGGGGCGGCGCCATCAGGCGCGGCCGCCCGATCGTCATGGCGCCCGCCCAGGGTCGGCCGCGGCCCTCGGCGCGCGGTTCGGGAGGGGGACGCTCCCGCCTCAGCCCCGCTTCTTCGTCAGCCGCGTGACATGCCCCATCTTCCGGCCCGGCCGGGCCTCCGCCTTGCCGTAGAGGTGGAGCGCGGCGCCGGGGGCGGCGGAGAGGCTCTTCCAATCGTCCGCCTCGTCGCCGATCAGGTTCTCCATCACCGCGTCGGCATGCCGGCTCGGGTCGCCGAGCGGCCAGAGGCAGACCGCCTTAACATGCTGGCGGAACTGATCGGTGGCGGTCGCCTCGATGGTCCAGTGGCCGGTGTTGTGGACGCGTGGCGCGATCTCGTTGACGAGGAGCGCGCCGCTTTCGAGCTCGAAGAATTCGACGCCGATGACGCCCACATAGTCGAGCGCCGAAAGGATGCGCGCCGCCGCGTCCCGCGCCGCCTCGACCGTCTCGGGCCGGGAGGCGGCGGGAACGCTCGTGCGCCGCAGGATGCCGCCCTCATGCACGTTCTCGCCGGGGTCGAAGGCCGCCGCCGCGCCATCCGCGCCGCGCGCCGCGACGACGCTGATCTCCCGCGCGAAGGGCACGAAGCCTTCGAGGACGGCCGGCGCGCCCCGCATCTCGGCCAGCGCCGCCGCGGCCTCCGCCGGCGCCATGATCCGCGCCTGGCCCTTGCCGTCATAGCCGAGCCGGCGGGTCTTCAGGATCGCCGGCGCGCCGATCTCGGCGAGCGCCTGTTCGAGCGAGGCGGCGTCATCCACCGGGGCGAAGGGCGCGGTGGCGAGGCCGATCCCGTTGAGAAAGGTCTTTTCCGTCACCCGGTCCTGCGCCACGGAAAGCGCCATGCGGCCAGGGCGAACTGGCGCGAAGGGCTCCACCGCGTCCACCGTCTCGGCCGGCACGTTCTCGAACTCGTAGGTGACGACGTCGCAGGCCCGCGCGAAGGCTTCGAGCGCGGCCGCGTCGTCCCACGCGCCGCGGCTGAACCGGGCGACGTCGGCCGCGGGCGGCTCCGCCTCCGGCGCGTAGACATGCGCCTTGAGGCCAAGCTGCGCGGCGGCGATGGCGAGCATCCGGCCGAGTTGCCCGCCCCCGAGAATCCCGACCGTGCCGCCGGGCGCGACCGGCTCAGACATCTTCGGGCGTCTCCGCCACGGCGTCGGTCTGCGCCTTCCGCCAGGCGTCGAGCCGCCCGGCGAGGGCGGGGTCGGTGGTCGCGAGGATCGCCGCGGCGAGGAGCCCGGCATTCGCAGCGCCCGCCTCGCCGATGGCCAGCGTGCCGACCGGAATTCCCTTCGGCATCTGCACGATGGAAAGGAGCGAATCCTGCCCGGAGAGCGCGCGGGACTGGACCGGCACGCCGAGCACCGGCAGCCGCGTCTTCGCCGCCGTCATGCCGGGAAGATGCGCCGCGCCGCCAGCCCCGGCGATGATGACCCTGAGGCCGCGGCCCGCGGCGGCCTCGGCATAGGCGAACATGCGGTCGGGCGTCCGGTGCGCGGAGACGACCTTCGCCTCATAGGGCACGCCCAGCGCCTCGAGGATCTCGGCCGCGTGGCGCATCGTCGGCCAGTCCGACCGGCTGCCCATGATCACGCCCACCAGCGGTTCCGCCATTCCGCGCCCTCCCGCGCTTTTTCGCCGGCGACTATAGGTGCCGGGCGCCCCGCCGCAACTGCGCGGACCGCGGCGCCCCCGTAGCGAAGCGCCGGGCGTAGGTCTAGGATCGA
>CALFYQ010000429.1 GCA_937952085.1 uncultured Paracoccaceae bacterium
GAGATAGGGGTTCGAGGCCGGGTCCGGGAAGCGCGTCTCGATCCGCTTCGCCTTCGGGCTGTCGGTCCAGGGGATGCGGATCGAGGCGGAGCGGTTCGAGGCCGAATAGGCCAGCAGAACCGGGGCCTCGAAGCCCGGGATCAGGCGCTTGTAGGAGTTGGTCGAGGGGTTGGTGAAGGCGTTGAGCGCCTTCGCATGCTTCAGCACGCCGCCGATGTACCAGAGCGCCTCTTCCGAGAGGTCGGCGTACTGGTTGCCGGCGAAGAGCGGCTTGCCGTCCTTCCAGATCGACTGGTTGACGTGCATGCCCGTGCCGTTGTCGCCGGCGATCGGCTTCGGCATGAAGGTCGCCGACTTGCCGTAGGCGTTCGCCACCTGGTGGATGACGTACTTGTACTTCTGCAGGTTGTCGCCCTGCGCGGTGAGCGTCCCGAAGATCAGGCCGAGCTCATGCTGGCAGGAGGCCACCTCGTGGTGGTGCTTGTCCACCTTCATGCCGATCTGCTTCATCGTCGAAAGCATCTCGCCGCGCATGTCCTGCGCATAGTCGACCGGCGGCACCGGGAAGTAACCGCCCTTGACGCCCGGGCGATGGCCGCTGTTGCCGGCCTCGAACTCGGTGTCGGTGTTCCAGGCGGCGTCGATCGCGTCCACCTCGTAGGAAACCTTGTTCATCGTGTTCGAGTAGCGCACGTTGTCGAACACGAAAAACTCGGCTTCGGGGCCCCAGTAGGAGGCGTCGCCGATGCCGGAGGACTTGAGGTAGGCCTCGGCCTTCTTCGCGGTGGAGCGCGGGTCGCGCTCGTAGAACTCGCCGGTATCCGGCTCGACCACGTCGCAATGGACGCAGATCGTCTTCTCCGCGAAGAACGGGTCCATATAGGCGGAAGACACGTCCAGCATCAGCTTCATGTCGGACTTGTCGATGGACTTCCATCCGGCGATCGAGGAGCCGTCGAACATGAAGCCGTCGGCGACGAAGTCCTCATCGACCTGGTCTTCCATCACGGTGACGTGCTGGAGCTTGCCGCGCGGGTCGGTGAAGCGGATATCGACGTAGGCGATGTCCTCGTCCTTGATCTTCTTGACGAACGAAGCTGCGTCCATGACGTGGGGTCCCTCTCTGTCCTGGTCGGTCGGCGGGTTTCTCAGAGCGCGTCCGTGCCATCCTCGCCGGTCCGGATCCGGATGGCGCGGATGACGTCGGTGACGAAGATCTTTCCGTCGCCGATCTTGCCGGTCTTGGCGGCGGCGACGATTGCGTCGATCGCCTGATCGACCTGCTCGTCCGAGACGACGAGTTCGATCTTCACCTTCGGCAGGAAGTCCACGACGTATTCGGCGCCGCGGTAGAGTTCGGTATGGCCCTTCTGCCGGCCGAAGCCCTTGGCTTCGATCACGGAGAGGCCCTGGATGCCGATCTCCTGGAGCGCTTCCTTCACCTCGTCGAGCTTGAAGGGTTTGATGATCGCCTCGATCTTCTTCATGAGCCTTTTTCTCCCTTCGGGCGCGCGCGACGCTGTCCGGGCCTCGGCCCGCCGCGTCTCCGGGCTTGGAACCACCCGGCCGTGCGGTTTTCAATGCGGCGCGGCCGGGCGGCCGCGTCGCCGAGTCGGATTCCCGTGAATCTGCACTTTTTTTGGGCGCCGTGAACAGGCGATGTGCGCGGGCCGGAGTTGGAACATGGAACTTTTGACCGCGGCGGAAATGCGCGCCGTCGAACAGGCGGCGATCGGGAGCGGCGCCGTCACCGGGCTCGAACTCATGGAGCGCGCCGGGCGCGGCGTGGTCGAGGCGATGCTCGACTGGCGCCCCGCCCTCGCCCGCGCGCCCGGCCGCGCCATCGTCCTTTGCGGCCCCGGCAACAACGGCGGCGACGGCTTCGTCATCGCCCGGCTGCTGAAGGAGCGGGGCTGGGAGATCGACCTTCGCCTGCTTGGCGAGATCGGACGGCTCCCGCCGGACGCCGCGGCGAATGCGGCGCGCTGGCGGGCCATGGGAGACATCGCGCCGCTCGGCGCGCCGGCGCCGGGCCTCGTCGTGGACGCGCTCTTCGGAACCGGCCTCGCGCGCCCCCTCGAAGGCGCGGCGGCGGAATGGGCCGAAGCCGCCGCGGGGCCGGTCGTTACGGTGGATGCGCCGAGCGGGCTCTGCATGGATAGCGGCCGGCCGCTCGGCCCCGCCTTCCGCGCGGCGCTCACGATCTCTTTCCACCGGGAGAAGCTCGGCCACCGGCTCGCCGAAGGGCCGGAGCGTTGCGGCGCGCTCCGCGTCGTCGATATCGGACTTCCGGCCGGCGGCGCCGCTGCGCGGCTCGGCGGTCCGGACGCGGCGCGGCTCGCGAAGGGCGGGGCGGGGCACAAATACGGCCACGGCCACGCGCTCGTCCTCGCGGGCGGGCCGGGCAAGGGCGGGGCGGCGCGGCTCGCGGCGCGGGGGGCGCTCAGGATCGGGGCGGGTCTCGTCACGGTCGGCGCGCCGGCGGCGGCGATCGCCGAGAACGCCGCGCGGCTCGACGCGATCATGCTGCGGGAGATCGGCGACGCGGCGGCGCTTTCGGCGGCGCTGGAGGATGCGCGGCTCAACGCGGTGGTGCTCGGGCCGGGGCTCGGCGCCGGGGCGGAGACGCGGGCGATGGCCGAGGCGGCGCTCGGCTCCGGCCGGAGGGTCGCGCTCGACGCCGACGCGCTCACCGCCTTCGCCTCGGCGCCCGAGGCGCTCTTCGCGCTCACGAACGGCCGGGAGGCGGTTCTGACGCCGCATATGGGCGAATTCGGGCGCCTTTTCCCCGACCTCAGGGAAAAACTCGAAGCGCCGGCGAAGCGCGGCCCCGCCTATTCCAAGGTCGACGCCGCGAGGGAGGCGGCGGCGCGGGCGGGATGCACCCTGCTCCTCAAGGGCGCGGACACGGTGGTCGCAGACCCGAGGCGCGGCGTCGCCGTCGTATCGGCCGAGCGTGAACGCGCCTGTCCATGGCTCGCCACGGCGGGCGCCGGCGACGTGCTCGCCGGCTTCATTGGCGGCCTGCTCGCCCGCAGCTTCACGCCGGGCGCGGCCGCCGAGACCGGCGCCTGGCTGCATCAGGAGGCGGCGCGCGCCTTCGGGCCGGGCCTCATCGCGGAAGATCTCCCGGAGGCGCTGCCGGGCGTCCTTCGCGCCCTCGGCGCCTGAAGCGCCCCGGAAAGGCGCCGGCCCCGCCATAGGGCCGGCGCGGACGGTTCAGTGCGCCATCAGCAGCGGCAGCTTCGTTTCCTTCAGCATGTCGCGCGTCGCGCCGCCGAGCAGCATCTCGCGGAAGCGGGAATGGCCATAGGCGCCCATCACCACCGCCTCGGCGCCCATCTCGTTCGCCGTGCGGTTCAGCATGCTGGCGACGGAAGGGCCGGTGCCGGCGATCACCTCGATCTCCACCTTGGCGCCGTGGCGGGTGAGCCATTCGGCGATGGAGCGGCCGGGATCGGCCTCGTTCGCCTCGCGCCGGCCGGGATCGACCACCGCGACCGTCACCGCCTCCGCAGCCGTCAGCATCGGCAGCGCGGCGCGCGCCGCCAGCATCGCCTCCCGGCCGCCGTTCCAGGCCAGCAATACGCGCTTCGGCGTCACCGCGCCGCCGGCCGGCGGCACGATCAGGACCGGCGTGGAGGACTCAAAGAGCGCCGCCTCGACGAAAAGCTCAGGCGCCTCGTCTCCGTCCGCCTCGAAGGGCTTCGGCAGCACCGCGAGGTCTTTCGCCCAGCAGGCGGAGCCGAGCGCCGTCGGAATCTCGCCGAAGCGAATCGCGGCCTTCCGCACCGTGTTGGGGAAGAGTTCCCCTTCCAGCATCTTCGCCGCCTCGGCGGCGCGGGCCTCGGCCTCCTCCACCGCGGCGCGGTGGAACCCGTCCAGCACCGCCATCGCCGCATCGGAATAGTATCCCGTCGGCGTCCGATCGAGCCCGGGGCAGAAGACGTCAAGATGCGCCTCGCCGTCCCGCGCGAGCTTGGCCGCCGCCTCAAGAGCGGCGCGCGAGGCGTCCCGCCCGTCCCAGACCGTCAGGATCGATTTCCAGCCCATGATTAACCTCCTCAGCGTCGCGAAATGACACTATGCCTCTCGCCCAGGTCCGGTCTTGACGTGGATCAAGGCGGCGAACTGTGCGGCGCCGCATCGCGGCATCCGGAAAAGTCGCGCCTCTGCGCGCGGCCCCGCGACTAAGGAGAGGGGAATGCAGGACGGATTCAAGCTCGCGGCGCTGGCGTTCATCGCCACCTTCGCCGCGATCGGCGCGAACTTCGCCCATGACGTCGCCTATCAGGTCCACGCGATCCTGATATGTCTGATCGCCATCGGCATGTTCATATGGGTGCTCCGCTCGGCCGGCGCGCCCAAGGCGGCGCCAGAAAGCGGCTATTTCGACAGCGTGGTGCGCTATGGCGTCGTGGCCACCGCTTTCTGGGGCGTTGTGGGCTTTCTCGCCGGCGTCTACATCGCGCTGCAACTCGCCTTCCCCGTGCTCAACCTCGGCCTGGAATGGACGACCTTCGGGCGCCTCCGGCCGCTCCACACCTCGGCGGTGATCTTCGCCTTCGGCGGCAACGCGCTGCTGGCGACCTCATTCCATGTCGTGCAGCGGACCTCGGGCGCGCGGCTCTGGGGCGGCGACCTCGCCTGGTTCGTGTTCTGGGGCTACCAGCTCTTCATCGTGCTGGCGGCGACCGGCTACGTCCTCGGCGCGACGCAGTCGAAGGAATACGCCGAGCCGGAATGGTATGTGGACCTCTGGCTCACCCTCGTCTGGGTCGCCTATCTCGCGGTCTTCCTCGGCACCATCCTGAAGCGGAAGGAGCCGCATATCTACGTCGCGAACTGGTTCTACCTCTCCTTCATCGTGACGATCGCGATGCTCCACATCGTGAACAACCTCTCGCTCCCGGTCTCGATCTTCGGCTCGAAGTCGGTGCAGGTCTTCTCCGGCGTGCAGGACGCGCTGGTGCAGTGGTGGTACGGCCACAATGCGGTCGGCTTCTTCCTGACCGCCGGCTTCCTCGGGATGATGTACTATTTCATCCCGAAACGGGCGGAGCGGCCGGTCTATTCCTACAAGCTGTCGATCATCCATTTCTGGGCGGTGATCTTCCTCTACATCTGGGCGGGCCCGCACCACCTGCACTACACGGCCCTGCCCGACTGGGCGCAGACCCTCGGCATGGTGTTCTCGATCATGCTCTGGATGCCGTCCTGGGGCGGCATGATCAACGGCCTGATGACGCTGCAGGGCGCCTGGGACAAGCTCCGCACCGACCCGGTGCTGCGCATGTTGGTCACCGCGGTCGGCTTCTACGGCATGGCGACCTTCGAAGGCCCGGTCATGTCGATCAAGGCGGTGAACTCGCTCTCGCACTACGCCGACTGGACCATCGGCCATGTCCATTCCGGCGCGCTCGGCTGGAACGGGATGATCACCTTCG
>CALFYQ010000430.1 GCA_937952085.1 uncultured Paracoccaceae bacterium
GACAAGAACCCGCTGGTCCGCCGCGGGCTCGACCTGTTGCTGCGCGAGGATGGACGCTTCGAACTGGTGATGGCGACGGCGGATGCGGACGCCTTCCTTTCAGATTACGCCGCGCGGGGCGTCGCGGCGCCGGTGGATGTGGCCGTCTCCGGCTGGTCGATGCCGCGGGGCGGCGACGGGCGGAGCCTCCTTCGTCGCATCTCCCACATGGCGAACCCGCCGCGAGTGGTGATCTACACCGGCGATCTGACCGACATGACGCTCCGCGCCGCGATCCGCGAAGGCGCGGCCGGCCTCGTCCACAAGACCGAGCCGCCGGAGCGGCTGCTGCAGGCCGTCTCCGCCGCCGCCGCAGGGGCGCGCGACTTTCCGGCGATGGTGCGTCGCCATGCGCCGACCGAGGCCTTGACCAAGCGGGAGAGCGAGCTTCTGGCCGCGCTGGCGGAGGGGGCGACGAACGAGCAACTCGCCGTCGATCTCGGCGTATCGGTCAACACGGTGAAGTTCCACCTCCGGAACCTCTACGAGAAGCTGGACGTGCGGAACCGGGCGCAGGCGGTGGCGATCTATCTCAGGGAGTGACAGGGCCGAGCGCCGCCCGCCACTCCGCCTCCACCTCCGCCTCCGGGTCCGGCCGCCGGAGCGCGGCCAACTCCGCAGGCGGGATGAGGCGGGAGAGCGCCCAGACCGCCGCGCCGCGCACCAGCGGCGCCTCGTCAACAAGCCGCGCCTCGGCGACAGGGGCGAGCGAACGGTCGCCGGAATTGCCGATGGCGACGAGCACGTTCCGGAGGATGCGCGCCCGCCCGGTCCGCTTCACCGGGGACCCGGCGAAGCGGGCGCGGAAGGCCTCGTCGTCGAGCGCGGCCAGTTCGGCAAGGAGCGGCGGCCCGTCCTCCCGCCCGCGATAGGCGATCTCGGCCGCCTCCGCGGCGAACTTGTTCCAGGGGCAGACGGCGAGGCAATCGTCGCAGCCATAGATCCGGTTGCCGATCAGCGGCCGCATCTCTCGCGGGATCGGGCCTTTCAGCTCGATCGTGAGGTAGGAGATGCAGCGCCGCGGATCGAGCCGGAACGGGGCCGGGAAGGCCGCGGTCGGGCAGATGTCGAGGCAGCGGCGGCAGGCGCCGCAATGCTCGCCATGCGGCGGGTCGGGCTCGATCTCCAGCGTGGTGAAGAGGGCGCCGAGGAAGAGCCAGGAGCCGTGCTCGCGGCTTACAAGGTTCGTGTGCTTGCCGCGCCAGCCGAGCCCTGCCGCCTCGGCCAGAGGCTTCTCCATCACCGGGGCGGTGTCGACGAAAACCTTGATCTCGCCGCCCGCACGGTCGATCAGCCAGCGCCCGAGCCGCTTCAGCCGCTTCTTCAGCACGTCATGATAGTCCCGCCCGCGGGCGTAGACGGAAATCGCCGCGCGGTCCCGCAGGGCGAGCGTCTCCATCGGGTCCGCCACCGGGCCGTAATTGTCGGCGACCATCACCACGGAGCGGGCCGCGGGCCAGAGCGCGGTCGGGTCGCCCCGCCAGTGGGCGCGCTCCGCGAGCCAGCCCATCTCGCCCTGCATCCCCGCCTCGAGGAAGCGGGCGAGGGCCGGCGCCGTCTCCGCCGCCATCGCGTCGGGGCGCGTCACGCCGAGCGCCGCGAAGCCGAGCGCCTTCGCCTCGGCTTCCAGCGCGGCGCGAAGGCCCTCCATCTAGAAGTCTAGATCGGCGTAGTGCGGCTTCGGCGGGAAGCCGGGGATATGGTCCGAGAGCACGGTGCGGAAACAGGGGCGGGACTTCACCCGCGCATACCAGTCCTTCGCCGGCGGCGAGACTTCCCACGGGCAGTCGCCGCAATAGTCGAGGCAGGAAAGGTGCGCGGCGGCGGCGAAATCGGCGAGGGTCAGCGCGTCCCCCGCCAGCCAGTTCCGCCCCTCGACCAGCCAGCCGATATATTCGAGGTGGTGCTTCACGTTCTTCGCGCCCGCCTTGACGAAGGCGCTTTCCGGGTAGCCGGCCTTCTTCAGCCGCTTGTTGACCCGCTCGTAGACGAGGTTGACCGTCACCTCCCTGTGGAACTTGTCGTCGAACCAGGCGACGAGGCGGCGCGCCTCGGCCCGGTCGATCGGGTCCGCGGGGAGGAGGCGGGGGGCGGGGCCGGTCTCCTCCAGCCATTCGCAGATCGCGTTCGAATCCGCGATCACCGCGCCTTCCTCGGTGACGTAGACCGGCACCGAGGCGGCCGGGTTGAGCCGGAGGAAATCCGCCCGCCGCTCCCATGGGCGCTCCTCGACGAGTTCGACATCCATCCGCTTCTCGCCGAGGACGAGGCGGACCTTCCGGCAGAACGGAGAGAGCGGGAGGTGGAAGAGGCGGCGCATCTTGTCCCTTTGCTTTGCGCCTGATTGCCGCGCGCGCCCCGCGAAAGCAACCTATCGGGGCGCGACGCAATCGGCGCGGCCCTCGGCGCGGAGCGTATCGGCGCCTGCGGCGATGGCCCGCGCCCGGCGCTGGACATAGGCGGAGGGGCGCGCCGCGCTCCGCTCCCTCGGGTTCGGCAGGATCGCGGCGATGCGCGACGCCTCGCCGAGCGTCAGCTCGGCGGCCGGTTTGCCGAACCAGCGCTGCGCCGCCGCCTCCGCGCCGAAGACGCCAGGCCCCATCTCGGCGACATTGAGATAGACCTCCATGATCCGCGCCTTCGGCCAGGTGAGCTCGATCAGGATCGTGTAGCCCGCTTCGAGCCCCTTCCGGAGCCAGCTCGCATCCGGCCAGAGGAAGACGTTCTTCGCCACCTGCTGGCTGATCGTGGAGGCGCCGCGGCGGCGGTCGTCCTCTTCCAGCGCCTTGCGGATCTCGACGAAGTCGAAGCCGTAATGCTCGCAGAAGCGGGCGTCCTCGCCGCCCATCACGGCGCGGGCCATGTCCGGCGAGATCTCGTCGAGATCGCGCCATTCTCGCTCCACATCGCCGCGCCGCGCCCATTCCGAGGCGATGAGATAGGTGACGGGCGGGTTCACCCAGCGATAGGCGACCGGCCAGAGGAGGAGCGCGAGGGCGACCCACAGGAAGATGCGGAAGGGCCGCCGGAGCCGGGCGAGGAGGCGCCGCCGCGGGCGCGGCGCCGCGGGAGCCTTCGGCTTCGGCTTGCGGCTCACGACGCGCGCATCCGCGCCTTCGGCGAATCCCGCCGGCTGGCGAAGCGCTCGCCCAGCGTCTCCGGCCCGGCGGCGACGGCGAAGAAGTCGAAGGCGCCGTCGCGGTCGGGGGCGGAGAGATAGCGCATGTGGAGGCTCATGGCGCGAAACCGCGTCCACGCGTCTTCCGGGTCCGGCCGGGCCCGGCCGAAGCGGGCGGTCAGGATGCGCGGCGAGCGGGCGGCGGGCGGCGCCTCCTCCAGCATCAGGAGCGGATCGATCAGGCCGAAGGTGAACGGGTCCCGCTTCGAGGATACGTCGAGCCAGAATAGATCCGGGTCCGAGGCGACGCGGATCATGTCGGCGGCGTAATCCGCGGCGCCCGGCCCGCCCGCCGCCGAGAGATAGCCGCCGACCGAGCCGAGCGTGAGGAGGGAAAGCGCAGCGCGGCCGCCGGAAAGGTCCACGTCCCGCGCCATGGCCTTGCCGAGCGCCCGCACCGCGACCGGCGCGCCGAGCGAGTGGCCGACGACCAGCACCTCATCCACCTCGTCCCGCGCGGCGCCCTCGACCGCGGCGACGATCCGGTCGGCGAAGCGGTCCAGCTTGATCTCCAGCCGGCCGGCCGGCGTCCGCCCCTCGGCGACGCGGATCAGGAATTCGAAGAGCGCGAGCATCTGGTGCGCGAAGAGCGCCCGTTCGGCCCGGAGCGACAGCCAGAGGCCGAGCGCCGCTCCCGCTGCGATGGCGGCCGGCGCGACGAAGCCCGGCGCCCCCGCCATGACGGCGGCCGCGGCGAGCCCCCAGAAGAGCGCGGCGCCGCCAAGGACGAAAACGACAAGGACGAGAACGGGATAGAAGAGAAGCGCCGCCGGCCCTTTCGCGAAGGCGACGACCCGCCGCAGCCCGCCGGAGGCGGCGAAACGGCCGAGCGCGGCGAGGCCGGCCCCGATCCGAAGCGGCGCCGGTCGAAAGCGCCATTGCCGCACCACGTCCTCGTAGCGGAGCACTTCGAACACCGTCTCCACCGCGGGCGCGGCGGGGGCCGGTCGGAACTCGATCCGCCAGCCCTCGGAGTGCTCGGAAAGCGGCGCGGCGCGGGTGAAGGTGGGCGGCGGCTGGCTCCGTTCCGCGCCCGCGCGGGCGATCAGCCGGCGATAGCGCTCGGTCGGCGCCGGGTCGAAGCCGTGGACGTAAAGGACCTTGCGCCGCCGCACCTTGCGGCGCCGCGGCTCGCCCCCCTCGGCCCCGCCATCCGCGCTCATGGATGAATGGTAAACGTCGCCCCCGGCCCCGGCAATTCGCCGCTCACCTGAGGTTGACGCGGAGCGCCGCCGCGGCGGCGAAGGGCGCGGCGGCCAGCGCCACCAGCGTCGCCGCGCCGGAAAGAAGGAGCGCGGCCGAAGGGTCGAGCCCGGTCGAGGCCCGCTCCACCGCCCGCGCGCCGAGGATCAGCGTCGGGAGATAGAGCGGCAGGACGAGGAGGGAGAGGAGAAGACCGCCCCGCCGCACCCCGACCGTGAGCGCCGCGCCGATCGAGCCGATCAGTGACAGCGCCGGGGTGCCGACGAGGAGCGAGAGGATCAGCGTAAGATAGGCGGCCGGATCGAGGCTCAGCGTCAGCGCAAGGAGCGGGGAGAGGATGACGAGCGGCGCGCCGGTCGTCAGCCAGTGCGCCGCCGCCTTGGCGAGCACGGCGAGTTCGGGCGCGGGCGGTGCGAGCAGGATGAGATCGAGCGAGCCATCCTCCCAATCCGCCTGAAAGAGCCGGTCGAGCGAGAGAAGGCAGGCGAGGAGGGCCGAGACCCAGAGCGCCCCGCCGGCGATGCGGGAGAGCGCCTCCGGCGAGCCGCCGATGCCGATGGGCAGAAGCAGCGTCGCCATCGCGAAGAAGGCCGCCGCCATCGGCCCGCCGCCGCCGAGGCGGAAGGCGAGGACGAGGTCGCGAAGGAAGAGCGCCCTCACCAGGCCCCCGCGAGGAACGGGTCCGCCGCCTCCGCCTCGGCCCGGCCGGGCGGGGCGAGCGCGATGCGCGGGCCGGCGGGCAGGGCGAGCGGCGTATGGGAGACCGCCACCACGATGCCGCCGCCGGCGCAATGCGCGGCGACGAGGCCGGCGAAGGCCTCCGCCGAAGCGGCGTCGAGCGAAACGGTCGGCTCATCGAGCAGCCAGAGCGGCCGGCCCGTCACGAGCAGCCGCGCGAGGCCGAGCCGGCGGCGGCGCCCGGCGGAAAGCCAGCCCGCCGGCTCCTCCGCCGCCTCGGCGAGGCCGAACCGGGCGAGCGCGGCTTCGACGTCGCCGCCGCCATGGAGCCGGGCCCAGAAAGCGAGGTTGGCGCGGACGGAAAGCTGCGGCTTCACCGCGTCGAGATGGCCGGCATAGGCGGCGCGCTCGCCCGGCGCCTCCGCGCCCTCCAGCGTCACGCGGCCGGTCGCGGCGGATAGGAGGCCGGCGATGACGCGGAGTAGCGTGGATTTCCCAGCGCCATTCGGCCCGGTGACGAGCGCCGCCTCGCCCGGCTCCACCCGGAAATCCGGCGCGGCGAGCACCCGGCGGCCGCCCCGCTCCGCCGTCACGCGCTCCGCGACCAGCGCCATCGTCAGGTCGCGGGCGTCTCGCCGCCGTGCGCCGTCGACCAGGCGTGCGGGTCGGCGAGGAACTCGCCCACGGATTCGAGGGTCTTCTTGTCGAAATGCCCGCCGGCGCGGGCCTCCGCCAGCACGTCCCTCCAGGTGGCGAGGGAATGGAGCGTCAGCCCGGCGTTCGAGAGCCGCTCCCGCGAGCCTTCGAAGATGTCGTAGAAGAAGAGGACGAGCGTGTGCTCGCAGCGCGCGCCGGCGTTCCGCACCGCCTCGGCGAACTTGAGCTTCGAGCCGCCGTCGGTGGTCAGATCCTCGACGAGGAGGACGCGCTGGCCCTCCTCGATCACGCCTTCGATCTGCGCGTCGCGGCCGAAGCCTTTCGGCTTCTTGCGGACATACTGCATCGGCAGGCCCATCCGCTCGGCGATCCAGGCGGCGAAGGGGATGCCGGCGGTCTCGCCGCCCGCGACTGCGTCGAAGGCCTCGAACCCGGCCTCGCGGAAAAGCTTGGAGACGGCGAAGTCCATCAGCGCGGCGCGGATGCGCGGATAGGAGATCAGCTTCCGGCAGTCGATATAGACCGGGCTCGCAAGGCCGGAAGTGAAGCGATAGGGCGGGTCGGGGCGGAAATGCACCGCCTTCACCTCCAGCAGCATCCGCGCGGTCTGCCGCGCCATCAGCGCCTCATCGGGGAAGGAATTTCCGAACATCGTCACCTCGATACGCGCCAGTGAAGGGAAAAGCCGGGGTCGAAGACGGTGACCGGGCCGTCGCCCGTCTCGAGCTTCGCCGGAAAGGTCTGCGCCGCCGCCTCGCGGACGAGCGAGACGCGCGCCTCGTTGGGCGGCAGGCGGTAGAAGGCCGGGCCGTTCAGCGAGGCGAAGGCCTCCAGCTTGTCGAGCGCCCCGGCCGCCTCGAAGACATGCGCGAGGAGCGGCAGCGCCACCGGCGCCGTGTAGCAGCCGGCGCAGCCGCAGGCGCATTCCTTCAGCGGATCGACATGCGGGGCGCTGTCGGTGCCGAGGAAGAAGGCGGGGGCGCCCGAGGTCGCCGCCTCGACCAGCGCGCGGCGATGCGTCTCCCGCTTCGCCACCGGCAGGCAGTAATAGTGCGGGCGGATGCCGCCGGCGAGAATGTGGTTCCGGTTGATGACGAGGTGGTGCGCGGTGATCGTCGCACCGAGATCGGCGCCTCCGGCGCGCGCATAGGCGACGCCCTCGGCGGTGGTCACATGCTCCATCACCATGCGAAGGCCCGGCGTCTTCCGACGGATCGGGTCCAGCACCCGGTCGATGAAGACCGCCTCCCGGTCGAAAATGTCGACATCGGCGTCGACGACCTCGCCGTGGACGCAGAGCGGCAGGCCGATCTCGGCCATTTTTTCGAGGACGGGCCGCACCTTGTCGAAGTCGCGCACTCCGGAGGCGGAGTTCGTCGTCGCGCCGGCGGGGTAGAGCTTCACCGCCCGGACGAGGCCTTCGGCCGCGGCGGCGGCGACGTCGTCCGGGTCGGTCCGCTCGGTGAGGTAGAGCGTCATCAGCGGCTCGAAATCCGCGCCGCCGAGCGCCGTCTCGATCCGGCCCCGATAGGCGCGCGCCTCGGCCGCGGTGACGACGGGCGGGACGAGGTTCGGCATGATGATGGCGCGGGCGAAATCCCGCGCGCTTTCCGGCGCGACGGCGCGGAGCATCGCCCCGTCGCGGAGATGGAGGTGCCAGTCGTCGGGGCGTCTGATCTCGAGGCGGGTCATCGGGCTCCTTGGGCTCGCCGAGCGTTAGACCGGCGGGGCGACGCCCGCAACCGGAACCGGCGCCGCGAGCCGCCCCATCGCCGCCCGCGCCACCCGCTCGGCGAGGAAGGCGCGGTCGGTCTCCCCGGCCCGGCCGGCGGCGTCGATCATCCCCTTGCCGAGCGCCGCCACATCCCGCGCCGCCAGCGCCGGATCGGCGACCCCCGCCGCCGCAAGAAGGCCGGCGAGCCGCGCGGCGACGGCGGCGTCGAGCGCCGCGGTTTCGGCGTCGAGGCCGAGCAGGGGCTCGGCGAGATCGAGCGCGCGGGCGAGGGCGGGGCGGGCGAGTTGATGCGCCACCGCGACGGCGGCGAGCCGCGCCACCAGCGCCAGCAGGCCCCGCGGCGTGTCGGCGGCGACGGCGTCGAGCCCTTCGAGGAGGGCTGCGCGTTCCCGCCGCGTCAGCTCGGCGAGAAGCGCGGCCTTGTTCGGGAAGTACTGGTAGAGCGAGCCGATCGAGACGCCGGCGCGTTCCGCCACCCGATTCGTGGTCAGCGCCTCCAGCCCTTCCGCCTCCAGAATGCGAGCCGCGGCTTCCAGCATCGCCTCGAAGGCGGCGCGGGAGCGGTTCTGCCGCGGGCGTTTTCGGGGCTCCACCGGCGCCTCCCGGATGCGAGTTTCGGATATGCGAGCAAAAGCTCACATTATCGCCGGCGGCGCAAGCCCGCGCCAACGAACCGGAGACCAGACATGGCCGAAAGCCCCTTCACCATCTTCATGCTGCTCCGTACGCGGCCGGACTGGCTGGCGCTGCCGCCGGCGGATCGCTTCGCCTTCCTCGACGCGGAGATCCGCCCGCGGATCGCCCGGCGGCCCGAAGTGCGGCTTCGCTTCTTCGATGCCGAGGCGTTCCACGCGCCGGTTTCCGACATCGCGGTCTGGGAGACGGCGGACCTTCGCGCCTGGTCGGCGCTGGTGGAGGACCTGCGGGAGACGGCGTTCTGGGGCCGCTATTTCGAGGTGGAGGCGATCCTCCCCTCGGTCGAAAGCGGCTGGGCCGCGCATTACGGCCAGAAACGGCTCGGCGAGGGCTGAGGCTCAGAACCGGTCGAGCAGGCGGTCGAGATAGTCGAGTTCCTCGGCCGGGCGGTCCCGCTCGCCGGCGCGGCGGCGGATCTCCTCCTGAAGTTCGCGGGCGCGCTTGCCCATCGTGGCGTTCGGCACCTCCACCGAATCGCCGTCGAGCGGGCCGTCGGAGGCGCGCGGCCGGCCGAGTGGGTCTTCCTGTAGGGCGTCGACGCCCGGCCCGTCGCGGCCGGCGCGGTCGCCCTGGCCGCGGCCTTCGGCCTCGGCGAGATCCTGCCCGAGGGCGCGGCGGCCGTCGCGGAGCGAGTCGAGCGCGCGGACCTGGTCGTCGAGCGCCTGCCGGTTCTCGCCGCGCCGGAGCGCTTCGGCGGCCTCGTCCATGGCGCGGCCGGCGTCGTCGAGCGAGCGGCGCGCGTCCTCGCCGGCGGCGCCCGGAAGGCCCTGCCGGAGCTGGTCGAGCAACTGGCGGAGCGCCTCCTGGTCGCGGGCGATCTGCTCGCCGCTGTCGTTGCCGGTCTGCCCGTTCTGGCCCGGCTGGCCGGGGCGATCGCCGCCCTGCCCTTCGCCGCGGCCCTCGTTGCGATGCGCGCCCTCGCCTTCCCCCTGGCCTTCGCCCGGGCGCCCCTCGCGCATCTGGCCGAAATTTCTGTCGGCGAGGCCCTGCTGCTCGCCGATCATGTCGCCGAGCTGGTTCATCATCTGCTCGCCCTGTCCGGGCTGGCCCTGGCCGGGCTGGGCCATCTGCAGGTTCTGCATCATCTGCTGCAGCGCCTGGAGCATCTGCCGCGCCAGCTCCTGCTGGCCGTTGCGGATCGCCTCCTCCAACTCGCGCAGCATCTCCTCGAGATCCTGCATCGAGAGCTGCGTGCCGTCCTGACCCTGCTGGCCCTGCTGCTGTTGCTGCTGCTGGCCGTTCGCCTGATCGCGGAGCGCCTCCTGCATCATCTCGGCCAGATAATCCCGCATGGCCTCGCGGAGTTCCTGCATCAGGCGAGCGAGTTCCTCCTCGCTGGCGCCGTTCTCGATCGCGTCTTTCAGCCGCTCCTGCGCGCGGGCGAGCCGCTCGGCCGCATTGGCGAGGCCGCCATCCTCGAGCCGGAGCGCAGCGCGCCATAGAAGATCGACGACGCCCTCCGTCTCTTCGCTCACGCGGCCGTCCTCGACGGCGTAGCCGAGCCGGCGCACCGCCATGCGGGCGAGGAGATAGGCCGCGGGGTCGTCGATCACCTCCTCGGGGAAGATCATCACCGCCTCCAGCACGTCGAGCACACGGGGCGCGGCGGCGGTGGAGAAGGCGAGGGCGCGGCGCTGCTCCACCAGGGCCTTCGCCACCGGGTGGAAGAAGCGACGGGCGGGGAGGACGGCGCGCATCTCGGCCTGTCCTTCCTGCTCCGCGCCGTCCACCGCCGTCAGCCGGTAGACGACCGGCAGGCCGGCCCAGGGATGCGCCGTCAGGTCCTCGATCAGGGTTTCATGAACGGCGCGGAGATCGCCGGCGAGGGGCAGCGGAAGATCGAGCTCGATCGGCTGGTAGACGGAAGCGCCGGCGGCGACGCCCGCCGCCTCGGCCGCCGCCTCGATGTCGAGCGAGACGAGGCCGTGCGCGGCGACGACGCCGTAATCGTCGGAGGCGTGGAAGGGCAGGGTGAGCGCGCCGCGTTCGCCGCCGGTCGGCTCGCCGTCGAAGGCGATCTCGGGCGCCGTGTCTGGGATCGCCGCGATGCGCCAGAGCGCGCGCTCGTCGTCGCCGTCGAGAACCCGGATCGCGCCATCGCCCCGCACCTCGAAGGCCGCGTCGAAAACGCCGGCGCCCTTGTCGGCGAAGCTGGAGGCGGCGCCGCTCGCCGCCTCGTCCAGCACCGGAGGCGCGGCGAAGTCGAAGACGCGGATCGAGATTTCGGAGCCGACCGGGAGGGAGACCTCGGAGCCCGGTGCGAGCCGGGTGAGATAGATCGGGCTCGTCCCGGTATAGGCGGGCGGCGTCGCCCAGGCCTCGACCGTCGGCGCCAGGGCGACGACCGGCGCGGCGACGGCGCCCGGCGAAAGCTGATCGGCGAGCCGCGGCGCGGCGCCGTCCTCCGCCGCGAACCAGGCGAGCGCGCCCGCGGCGAGGGCGACGAGCCCGGCATGGCGGAGCGCGAACGGGTCCTGCGCCGAAACGCGGAGATCCGGCCCGCGCGCGCGAAGCGCGGCGGCCCGTTCGGCGAGGCGGCGGCGATGGATGGCCCAGATCGCTTCCGTCGCCGTATCCCCGGCGCCGGCGGCGAGATCGTCCGACCAGGTGGAGGCGGGGCGGCCCGCCTGCCCCTCGTCAAGCCGCGCGAGGCCCTCGGGCGCAGTCGGACGCCGGAACCCGGCGACGCCGCGGACGAGGAGGAAGAGGCCGCCGGCGGCGAAGCCGATCAGCAGCGCCCAATGCGCCTCGGGCGGCAGGAGCGAGGGAACGCCGAGAAGCGCGAGGCCGGAGAAGAGCGCGAGGAGCGCCCAGAGCGGCCAGAGCCGGGCCAGCAGGCGCTCTACCCAGAGCGCGCGGCGGGCCTTCTTCGCCTCGCGGTCAACCGCGGCCCGGGCGAGAACAAGGGTCGTGCTCGTCGAGAAGCGCGCCTTGTCCGTCATCCGGGCTCCTTTCGGTCAGGCGAGCCAGTCGGGAATCCGCTCGCGCGCCAGCATCTCATCATATGTGGGGCGCGGCCGCACCACATCAAAGCGTGAACCGGAGACGAGGACCTCCGGAATCAGCGGTCTGCTGTTGTATTCGGAAGACATGACCGCTCCGTAGGCGCCGGCCGAACGGAAGGCGAGAAGGTCGCCCGCTTCGAGATGCGGCAATTCGCGGCCGCGGGCGAAGGTGTCCCCGGTCTCGCAGACCGGGCCGACGAGATCGACCGGCGCGACCGGGGCGCCCGGCGCGGGCTCCCGATAGGGGATCGCGTCATGCCAGGAATCGTACATGGCCGGGCGGATGAGATCGTTCATCGCCGCGTCGAGGATGAGGAAATCCCGCCCCTCGCCGGTTTTCCGCCAGATCACGCGGGAGACGAGGAGGCCCGCGTTGCCGGCGATCAGCCGGCCCGGCTCGATCTCGATCTCGCAGCCGAGATCGCCGACGGTGCGGCGCACCACCTCGCCATAGTCGAAGGGCAGCGGCGGCGCCTCGTTGGCGCGGCGATAGGGAATGCCGAGCCCGCCGCCGAGATCGAGGCGGCGGATGGCGTGCCCGTCCTCCCGAAGCTGGAGCGTGAGTTCCCGCACCTTCCGGAAGGCCGCCTCGTAGGGTTCGAGCTGGGTGATCTGGCTGCCGATATGGACATCGATTCCGATGACCTCGATCCCCGCCATCCGCGCCGCCTCGGCGTAGAGCGCGCGGGCGCGGGCGATGGGGATGCCGAACTTGTTCTCGGACTTGCCGGTGGAGATCTTGGCGTGGGTCAGCGCGTCCACGTCCGGGTTCACGCGGAGCGCCACCGGCGCGCGAAGGCCCTTGGCCCGCGCGATCCGGTCGAGCGCGAGAAGCTCGGGCTCGCTTTCGACGTTGAACTGCCGGATGCCGACCTCGAGCGCGAGGGCCAGCTCGCCCTCGGTCTTGCCGACACCGGAGAAGACGATCTTTTCCGGCGCGCAGCCAGCGGCCAGCGCGCGGCGAAGCTCGCCTTCCGAGACCACGTCGCAGCCCGCCCCGGCCTTCACCGCCACCCGGACGACGGCGAGGTTGGAGCAGGCCTTCAGCGCGTAGCAGACGAGATGCGGCCCCCAGGCGAGCGCCTCGTCAAAGACGCGGACATGCCGCTCCAGCGTCGCGGTCGAGTAGACGTAGAAGGGCGTGCCGACCGCGGCGGCGATCTCCGCGAGATCGACCTCCTCCGCGTGAAGGCGCCCGTCCAGATAGGCGAAGTGATCCATCAGCGCGACCGGAGCCAGAGATAGAGCGGCAGCCCGCAGGAGACGCCGATGCAGAAGGTGGCCGGGATCGCGACGAGGTTGAGCCAGCGCCTCGTCTTCACGCATTCGACCAGTACGAAGACGGTGAGCGCGATGGCGGCGATCGTCAGGTCCCAGACGAGCCCGGTCGTCGCGTCGTTGACGTTCCAGGCCTCGACCATCGCCCCGAGAGACCACCCGAACTCATTGAACCAGAGCACGAAATAGTACATCGGCACGATCGCGCCGAGCACCGCGAGGGCGAGGAAAACATGGCGGATCGGGCTCCGGCCGGCGGTTTCGGCGCTCACTCCTCCGCCTCCGCGGCGGGCGCCTCCGGCGTCGCCGGTTCGTTCTTGCGGCCGCAGCCGACGAGCGACGCGCAGAGCGCGATGAAGGCGATGATGATGAGGATGTTCCTGAGCTTCGGGTTCATCCGAGCCGCTCCTTCCATCGCGCGATCTGGGCCTTCACCCCGTCCGGCGAGGTGCCGCCATAGGAGCGGCGGCTCGCCACGGAGGACTCTACCGTGAGGACGGTGAAGACTTCCTCGGTGATCCGCGGCTCGACCGCCTGCATCTCCGCCAGCGAGAGATCGGCAAGATCGACGCCCTTCGTCTCCGCCCTTTTCACCAGCGCGCCTGTGACATGGTGCGCGTCGCGGAACGGCATGTTGAGGCGGCGCACCAGCCAGTCCGCGAGGTCGGTCGAGGTGGCGAAGCCGGCGCCGGCCGCCTCGCGCAGCCGCTCGGCGTTCGGCGTCAGGTCACCCAGCATCCCGGTCATCGCGGCGATGGCGAGAGCGAGGCTGTCGGCCGCGTCGAAGACCGGCTCCTTGTCCTCCTGCATGTCCTTCGAATAGGTCAGCGCAAGGCCCTTCATCACCGTCGAGAGCGTCACGAACGCGCCGGTGATCCGCGCCACCTTGGCCCGCACCAGCTCCGCCGCGTCCGGGTTCCGCTTCTGCGGCATGATCGAGGAGCCGGTGGTGAACTTGTCCGAGAGCCGCGCGAACCGGAACTGCGCCGAGGACCAGATCACCAGCTCCTCGGAGAAGCGCGAGAGGTGCGTCGCGCAGATCGAGGCGGCGGCGAGGTATTCGAGGGCGAAATCCCGGTCCGCCACGCTGTCGAGGCTGTTGGCCGTCGGCCGGTCGAAGCCGAGCGCCTTCGCCGTCTTGTGACGGTCGATCGGGAAGGAGGTGCCGGCAAGC
>CALFYQ010000431.1 GCA_937952085.1 uncultured Paracoccaceae bacterium
GCCGAAACCGGGCGCGGCCTCGACAAGCTGATGGATGCGGTGGTGAAGACCCACCAGGTGTGGAACCGTCGCGTTTCGACCGGCCGCCTCAATCGCTGGATCGAGGGCGTTTTGACGCACCACCCGCCACCGGCGGTCGCCGGGCGGCGCCTCAAGGTGAAATATGTCACGCAGGTGAAGACGCGGCCGCCCGGCTTCGTCGTTTCCTGTTCGCGGCCGGAAGCCATGCCGGACAGCTATGTCCGCTATCTCGTCAATGGCTTGCGGGAGACTTTCGATATGCCCGGCGTGCCTATCCGCATCGCCTTGCGCGCCTCGGAGAACCCCTTCGCCGGCCGGGCGAAAAAACGCAATTGAGCCGCGGAACCGCCTTATTCTGGCCCGCGGCGCACCGTTAACGCTCCATCAAGGTTAATGCATCACTCTCCATCGCGGTGGGTAGCGTTGCGTTCTGGAGAGTCACCGTGCATCGACGACTTGTTCTGCGGCCGGCAAGGGCCGCACGCGCGAAAAAGCCGTCCTTCATCCCTTCCCTCATCGTCGGCATGGGCATCTGGATCGGATTTCCGACCGTCAGCGCCTATCAGGACATGGCGAGCATGGTCTCGGGCGCCGAAACCGCGGGCGCGCGCTGGAGCGGGTTCGTCGAAAAGTCGGTGGCCGGCTCCGTCCATTCGGCCGAGATGGCGTTCGTCGACGGCGATATCGCGACCGGCTCCATCTCCGGCTCCGGCCTCAGGGCGCCGGGCATCGGCGCCGTCGCCTTCAAGGGCAAGGGCGCTGCCGCCGGCGGGATCCCCGACGAGGATCGCGTCGTCAGAGCCGACAAGAAGCGGCGCATCGTGAACGTCGCCCCGGTCGCACCGCCGAAGGCGTTCAACGCCGGTTCGGTTCTCGAGCGCAGCAGCTCGTTGTTGCGGCCGACCTTCGACGGCGACCTGAAGATGGCTTTCGTGCGGCCCGACATCAAAGGCCGCGAGATCCAGATCGCCACCGCCTTCTACGTCCGGCGGGATCGGGTCGACCCCGGCATCCCGGCCGCGATCGCCGATCTCGTCACAAACGAACGGGGTGACGTCCTCGCGACCGCCTATGCACCGGCCGAGCCCGACTACGCGAAAGCTTCGCCTTTCGAGAGCCTGCTGCGCGAGGAGCCGGCCCAGGGCCGCTTCATCCCGCCGCTCGCGCGCGGTGACCACGAATGGATGAGCAAGCCGCTTCCGGCGAGCGTGTTCAGCGAGGCCGAACAGAAATGCCTCGCTACCGCCATCTACTTCGAGGCGCGCGGCGAAAACACGCGCGGCCAGGCGGCGGTCGCTCAGGTGATCCTCAACCGCGTCCGCAATCCGACCTATCCCAACTCGATCTGCGACGTCGTCTACCAGAACGACAACTGGCGCAACGCTTGCCAGTTCTCCTTCGCCTGCGACGGGATCAAGGACCGCATCACCAGCCCGGCGCATTACCGGCTCGCCAAGGACATCGCCCTGGCGGTGACGGCCGGGAAGATATTCATCTCCGACGTCGGTTCCTCGACGCATTACCACGCGACCTACGTCAACCCCCGCTGGTCGCGGACCATGGAGAAGATGAAGAAGATCGGTCTTCACATCTTTTACCGCACCTATGGCGGTGGCTGGAGCTGAGGGGCGAGGGACGGCTCTCCGGGCGTGCCTCCGGCGGGCTTTGCCCCCCGATTCCCCCGGAGGTTCGGCGGGGAAAGCGCCCGGCATGATGTCGCACATTGCCAAGCAATTGAAATTATTCAAATAAATACATTTGGTCGCTGCCCAATCCTCGGCTTGACGGGGGGGGGCGGCCTAACTATGTTGCGCGCGACTTTGAAGCGGACGGCGGGTAACCCGCTGGCCGGGCAGGGAGGTTGCGATGGCCCGTTCCGATAGGCCAGACGAAACCGGAAAGACCGGGCCTGGCGAGACGGAACGACCCGAATTCCGCGACGACGACCTGGAACGGCGCCGGCGCGCGCTCGAAGCATCGCTTGCGACGAGGGCGGCCGAAAGGCGGAACGGGAACGAAGGCGCGAAGCCGGGCGGCACGACCGGATACGGGCAGGCATTGAAGCTCTCCAGCGAGTTCATCGCCGGGGTCGCGGTCGGTGCGGGGCTCGGTTGGGTGATCGACAGGCTCGCCGGCACTTCGCCATGGGGCTTGATCGTGTTCCTGCTCCTTGGTTTCGCTGCCGGCGTGCTCAACGTGCTGCGGTCGGC
>CALFYQ010000432.1 GCA_937952085.1 uncultured Paracoccaceae bacterium
GGTGCTGGCGCTCTCCGCCGGGTTGGTCGTCGCCGGCGCCGGGCTTTTCGTGCTGGCGCGACGGAAGCCGTCGCCGGAGTGACCGGCGCGCGCCGGAACTCGGACTGGAAACGCGCCCTCGCCATCCCTCCCGGCCCGCGTGACCAACACGGGCCGCGTCCGCCCCTCCCCGCGGGCGGGCGCCCCCGGTCGTCTCAAGCGGTTCGGGCCGAGGTCGGGGCGACGCCATAAAGCGCCTGTGCCGGCCGGACCGGGCGCCCGCCCAGGGGCGGTCGCGTCCCTCCGCGCGCGACTCCGGCGTCGTGCTGCCTCTATCCCGGCGCCCGGCGCATTGAACGGCGCGCGAGGCCGCGCTACCGGGGGCGCCGGGAGGGCCGTGATGATCTACGAGACCGCGGAGGACTGGGAGCGCGCGCCGCGAAAAGCGGTCGCCCTCATCGGCATGTCGGGCGTCGGCAAGACGCGGATCTCGGCCATGCTGCGGGAGAGCGGCGACTGGTTCCACTATTCGGTCGATTACCGGATCGGCACCCGCTACCTCAACGAGGCGATCACCGACGACTTCAAGCGCGAGGCGATGAAGAACCCCTATCTCCGGGATCTTCTGCGCTCCGACTCGATCTACATCGCCTCCAACCTCTCCTTCCACAACCTGACCCCGCTCTCGACCTGGCTCGGCAAGCCGGGCGACCCGGCAAAGGGCGGCATCCCCTTCGACGAGTACGTCCAGCGCCAGCGGATGCACCGCCGCGCCGAGATCAGTTCGATGATCGACGCCGCCTCCTTCATCGGCCGGGCGCGCGCGCTCTACCGCTACGACCATTTCGTCTGCGACACGTCGGGCTCGATCTGCGAGGTGGTGGAGCCCGAGAACCCGAATGACGAGGTGCTGACCGGCCTCCGGGGCGCGATGCTGCCGATCCTGATCCGCGGCGCCGAGGCGCACGAAGAGGCGCTGAAGGCCCGCTTCGACCGGGCGCCGAAGCCGATGTATTACCGGGAGGATTTCCTCCGCGCGATCTGGGCCGAATACCTCGCCGAGACCGGCTGCGCGGAGGACAAGGTCGACCCCGACGAGTTCATCCGCTACGGCTTCGCGCGCCTTCTCGCCCATCGCCGCCCGCGCTATCAGGCCATCGCCGACCGCTGGGGCCTCGCCGTCGAGGCCGACGACGTGGCGGCGGTCGAGACCGAGGCCGATTTCACCCGTCTCGTGGCGGAGGCGCTGGAGCGCCGCGCCAACGCCGCCTGAGGCCGCGCGCCGGGCCATTCGCAATCACTTCCGCGCCGCCGCCTTCGCCTGGCTGGCGCGGCGCGGCGGCCCCTCCCCCGCCAGCCCATCGGAAGACGCATTCGCCATGTTCGAGCTCTGGGTCCCGGTCACGCTGGCGGCGGCTTTCCTGCAAAATCTCCGCTCGGCGCTGCAAAAGCACCTGAAAGGCCGGCTCTCGACCTCGGGCGCGACCTTCTCGCGCTTCGGCTTCGGCCTTCCCATCGCGGCGCTCTATGCGCTGATGCTGCATTTCGTCGGCGGTTTCGCCTTCCCGGCGCCGGGCGCGGCGTTTTTCCTTTGGGTGACGCTCGGCGGGCTGACGCAGATCGCGGCGACGGCGGCGCTCGTCTATCTCTTCGGGCTCCGGAACTTCGCCGTCGGCACCGCTTATTCCAAGACCGAGACGGTGCAGGCGGCGATCTTCGGCGCGGTCTTCCTCGGCGACCATCTCTCGGCGCCCGCGATCTTCGCGATCCTGCTCAGCCTTGCGGGCGTGGTGACGATCTCGCTCGCCCGGAGCGACGGAGGGCTCTGCCGCCTCAACCCGGCGCGGATCGAACGCTCGACGCTGATCGGCCTCGCCTCGGGCGCGCTCTTCGGCGTCTCCGCCGTCGCCTATCGCGGCGCCTCGCTCAGCCTCGACGGCCCGCATTTCCTGATGCAGGCCGGCTACACGATGGCCTGGGCGACGGCGATCCAGACGGCGGTGATGCTGGTCTTCCTCCGGCTGAAGGAACCCGGCCAGATCGGCCGCATCGTCGCCGCCTGGCGGGTCGCGGCGCTGGTCGGCCTCGCCGGCGCGCTCGGCTCGATCGGCTGGATCACGGCGATGACCCTGCAGAACGTCGCCTATGTGCGGGCGGTCGGGCAGGTCGAACTGATCTTCACCTTCATCGCCTCGACGGTCTTCTTCAAGGAACGGTCCACGGCGGTGGAACTCGTCGGGATCGTGCTGATCGCCGCGGGGATCCTGCTCCTCCTGCTCAAGGGGTGAGCGAGGCCGGGAGGGATGGATGAGGCGCGCCTCGACACAGGCCGCCGCCGCGCTCGGCAACGAACCGCACACGCATCCGCTACCGGCCCGACGCTTGCGAAGCGCGGCGGAGGCGCCTAATCACTTCGGCCTCCGTCCGCCCGGAACCGCGCCATGCCGATCAAGATCCCCGCCGCCCTGCCCGCCCGCGACGTGCTGACGCGCGAAGGCGTGCCGGTGATCGGCGACGACGACGCGCTGCGTCAGGACATCAGGCCGCTGCAGATCGCGCTCCTCAACCTGATGCCGAAGAAGATCCAGACCGAGACGCAGTTCGCCCGCCTCATCGGCGCCGGCCCGCTGCAGATCGAGCTCACCCTCGTGCGGATGACCGAGCATGAGAGCCGCAACGCCCCGCCCGAGCACATGGCGGCCTTCTACCGCCCCTTCGCCGAGGCGCGGGAGCGAAAGTTCGACGGGCTCATCATCACCGGCGCGCCGATCGAGCACCTCGCCTTTGAGGACGTGACCTATTGGAAGGAGCTTGAGCAGGTCTTCGAATGGACCCGCACGCATGTCCATTCCACCTTCGGCGTCTGCTGGGGCGGGCAGGCGATGCTCCGCCATTTCCACGGCGTGCCGAAGCGCGATCTCGGCCACAAGCTCTTCGGCGTCTTCGAGCAGCGGGTGACGGCGCCGGCCTCGCCCTATCTCGCCGGCTTTTCCGACCGGTTCACCGTTCCGGTCAGCCGCTGGACCGAGGTGCGGGAGGAGGACGTGCTGGCCGCCGGGGTCGAGGTGCTGGCGAAATCGCCGGCGAGCGGGCTCTGCCTGCTGCACGACCCCGGCCTCAACGCACTCTTCATGTTCAACCATCTCGAATATGACGCGGACACGCTGAAGCAGGAATACGACCGGGACGTCGCCGCCGGCACGCCGATCACCCTGCCGGCCAACTATTACCCCGACGACGACCCGTCGCTGCCGCCGCGGAACAGCTGGCGGAGCCACGCGCACCTCCTTTATCTCAACTGGATCAACCGCATCTACCAGACGACGCCCTACGACATCGCGCGCATCGGCGAGGCGCCGTGAAGGCGGCGGCGCTCCTCGCCGCCCTGCTCCTTTCCGCCTGCGCGGCGATCTCCCCCCGCAATCCGGTGCCGGCCGACCTCGTCGAGCAGGCCCGCCCCTATGGCCAGCCGGGCCTTCGCGCCTGGGCCGATGTCAGCTATCCGAAGCAGCGCGCCCGCGCCCGCGAGGCCTGGCGCGAGGCGCTTGTGCGAAAGCGCGCGCGGGAGGGCGACCCGCTCTCCGTCGACATCCTCGCGCTCTCGGGCGGCGGCCCGGCCGGCGCCTTCGCGGCAGGCCTTCTCTCCGGCTGGTCGGACGAAGGGACGCGCCCGAAATTCGACCTCGTGACCGGGATCAGCGTCGGCGCCCTCATCGCGCCCTTCGCCTTCGTCGGACCCGAATACGACGAGACGCTGAAGCAGCTCTTCACCGAGGAGGTGGCGACGTCCGCCCCCGTCTTCGCGCCGCTCGCCGCGCTCGGCGGCGCGCTCGGGCTCGTCGACACGACGCCGTTCCGCGAGGCGATCGAGCGCCATGTCGACCGGAACCTGCTCGACCGGGTGGCGGACGCCTACGTCTCGGAGGACCGGACCCTTCTCGTCGGCACCACCAACATCGACGCCGGGCGGCCGGTGATCTGGGATCTCGGCGCCATCGCGGCGGCCGGCGATCTCGCGCTCTTCCGGCAGGTGATGCTCGCCTCGGCCTCGATCCCCGGCGTCTTCCCGCCGGTGGCCATCGCGGTGCAGGCGAAGGGCGGGCGCTATGACGAGTTCCATGTCGATGGCGGCGTCACCCATTCGGTGATCGTCTGGCCGAACGGCTATGAGCGGGCGCTGGCGCCTTTCGACGACATTCCGCTGAAGACGACGATCTACGTCGTCCAGAACAACTCGCTGACGCGGCCCTATCAGCCGGTCGCCGCCTCGCTCCCCGCGCTGGCCGGGCGGGCGCTCTCGACGATGATCCTCGTCCAGTCCGACGACGACCTCGCCGGCATCGCCAGGGCCGCGGCGGAGGCCGGGGCCGAGTTCCGCCTCGCCTATGTGCCGGCCGCGCTCGACATCGCCTCGACCACCGATTTCGACCGGGAGGCGATGCGCCGGCTCTACGAGGCCGCCTACGCCGACGCGCGCGACGGGATCGACTGGAAGACCCGCCCGCCCAACCGCTGCGGCGCGACCAGCGCGCCCGATGGCTGCTGAGCGCTTGCGCCGGGGCCGCCGCAGCCTACATGCGTGAGGCCATGTTCCGGAGCGCGACCATCATGCGGCGGAGTTTCGTTCTCGCGGGGGCGAGCGCCGCGCTCGCGGCCTGCGTCGCGCCCCGCGCGCCGGTGACGGACGAGGCGGCGGAGGCGGAATACCCGCCGCTCGGCCGTCGCTTCGGGCCCGAGGGCCGCCGCGTCCACGCGACGGACGAGGGACGCGGCGACGGCCCGCCCGTCATCCTCATCCACGGCGCCAGCGGCAACGTGCGGGACTGGACCTTCTCCATCGCGCCCCGCCTCGCCGCCTCGCGCCGGGTGATCGCGATGGACCGGCCCGGCTTCGGCTATTCCGAGCGGTCCGAGGGCGAGCAAAGCTGGCGCCCCGCGGCGCAGGCGGCGCAGCTTCGCGAGGCGGCGCGGGAGATGGGGGCGGAGAAGCCGATCCTCGTCGGCCATTCCTGGGGCGCCTCGGTGGCGCTCGCCTGGGCGCTCGACGCGCCGGATGAGGTTTCGGGCGTCGTCGCCGTCTCCGGCGTGACGATGCCCTGGGGCGGCGTCGCCCCGGTCTTCGACGCGCTCGGCTTCGGCCCGCTGATCGCAACCGCCTACAATCGCCGGCTCGTGAACACCGCCGAGAGCGGCGGCGCGGAGCGCTTCATCGCCCGCGCCTTCCGCCCGCAGGAGCCGCCCGCGGGCTATCTCGACTATGTCGGCGCGCCGCTGGCGGTGCGGGAGAAGACGCTCAAGGCGAACGGCGCCGACCTCGCCAACACCAACCGCGGCGTCGGCGAGATCGCGGCGCGCTACGGCGAGCTTCGTGTTCCCGTCGTCTCGCTCCACGGCGACGCCGACTGGCTTCTCGGCATCCGCCAGCACGGCGCCGAATTCGCCGAGGCGACCGGCGCGCGGTTCGTCCCCCTCCCCGGCGTCGGCCACATGGCCCATCATGCGGCGACGGACCGGCTGATCGACGCGGTCGCCGGGATCGCCTGAGCGCCGCGCGCTTGCGCCGCCGCGCCGCGCGAAGCACCCTTCCCGCTTCGAAGCGGAAGTCGGAGAGGAACGGGCGATGCCGGCGGACCGGAACCACGTCCTCGACGCTTATGGCGCGGCATGGCGTGAGCCGGACGCCGACAAACGCCTCGAACTTCTGAACGCCTGCTGGAGCGATGAGGGGCGCTATCTCGACCCGAACGGCTCGGCCTCCGGGCGCGACGCGCTGGCGGCGCATATCGGGCGGTTCCAGCAGCAGATGCCCGGCGCGCGGATCGAGCTCACAAGCAGCGCGAGCGCCCACAACGCACGCATCTACTTCACATGGCGTCTCGTCACCGCCGCCGGGGCCGTCGCGATGGAGGGCGTGGATTTCGGCAGGCTCGCCGAAGACGGCCGCATCGACGAGATCGTCGGCTTCTTCGGCCCGCCGCCGGCGCGCTAGGCCGCCTACTTCTCGTTCCGGAGCACGCCGAAGCTGCCGGAAGTCTCGCCACCATCCGCCCGGTCGAAATAGCCCTCTGCGGCGAGGCCGCGCCGCAGAAGCTCGCGGATCGCGGCGGCCCGGCTCGGCATTCGCTTTTCGAAGCGCCAGTCGTCAAGCGCACGGAGCTCTTCCTCCGTGATCATGACCTGAAGCCGCTCCATGCGTTTTTCGCGATTCCTGACCACCCCGACACTCCGGACACGCAATTCGATTACCCATAACGCTCAAGAGGCGGAAAAAGTTAGTAGGAAGCGCAAGAATGGCAAGTCGCCGAAGATACGCGACTGGCCGAGGGCGCCAATTCCACCCAAGACCCCCGCCTTGTTCAGTTTAAGCATCTGAAAGACATGTATTTTTCAATTCAAACCCGGTATAGGCGTCCCCGGGGGCCGAACGGAGGCCGCTGTGGCGACGAAGGATCCGAAGGGCCCGCCCCTTGCAGATCAACCCCGGGTGATCGCCGTGATGACCTATGACGGCGTGCTCGCGCTCGACATCGAACAGGCGCTGGAGACGATCGGCTACGGCGCCTGGGTCGAACAGGGTTATGACGTGCTGCGCCTCGAAGCCGACGGGCCGGGCCGGATCGATGGCGGGATCGTCGAGCTTCGCGCCAGCGACGCGACCTCCCACTCCACCGTCGAATGGCTGACGCTCCGCGGCATCCCGACCGTCGTGGTCTCGATGGACGAGGACGAGCGGCGCGAAGCGGCCCAGATTCCCAAGGTGATCGCGAACTTCGCCAAGCCGGTGCTGGTCGACACGCTCCTGCCCGCCATCTTCGCGGCGGTGGAGGCGCGGATCACCGCATCGCCGTCGCGCCATGACGAGCCGGGCGCGGCGGCGACGCCCGCAGAATAGGCCCGGACGACGCGCCGCGCTTTACCTGGCGCCGCCGCATCCCCATCATCTCCGCGCCAAGAGCGGAGAGCGAGATGGGCGCGATACGGGACTGGTTCGAGACGAAGGCGCCGAAGAAGATCCGCAAGGCGATCCAGACGGCGAGCGACGAGGACTTCCTCGACGCCGGCTACCCCTACCCCGAGCGGATGCGCGGCAAGGCCTATGACCGCGAGATGGACGCGCTCCAGATCGAACTGGTGAAGCTGCAATACTGGGTGAAGGCCTCGGGCGCGCGCGTCGCCATCCTCTTCGAGGGACGGGACGCCGCCGGCAAGGGCGGCTCGATCCGCCGCTTCAACGAGAACATCAACCCGCGCGGCGCCCGCATCGTGGCGCTTTCGAAGCCTTCCGACACCGAGCGCGGGCAATGGTATTTCCAGCGCTACATCCAGCACCTGCCGAGTCATGGCGAAATCGTCTTCTTCGACCGGAGCTGGTACAACCGCGCCGTGGTCGAGCGCGTCTTCGGCTTCTGCTCGGATGCGGAGCGGGAGCTTTTCTACCACCAAGCGCCCGAGTTCGAGGACATGCTGGTCAACGACGGCATCCACCTCTTCAAGCTCTGGATCACGGTCGGCCGGGCCGAGCAGCTTCGCCGGTTCCTCGACCGGGAGGCGGACCCGCTCCGCCGCTGGAAGCTCTCGCCGATCGACTACGACTCGCTGAACCGCTGGGACGACTATTCCGCCGCCATCGCCGAGATGTTCCGCCGCACCGACCCGCCCTATGCGCCCTGGACGGTGATCCGCGGCGACGACAAGCGCCGCGCCCGGATCGCCGCGATCCGCACCGTGCTCTCGGCGATTCCCTATGACGGACGCACGGAAGATGCGGCCCGCCCGCCGGACCCGGCGATCTGCGGCCCGGTGGAGGCGATGCTCCGGGGCTGATCCGCGCATGAGAAATTCCTCACGCGCATCAACCATTCTTCCCGATGACAGGGCGGGGCGCCGTTGCTACGTTTCGGCGACGGCGCGTCTTCAAAGAGCGATATGTCCCATCTGAACCAGAAGATCACGGCGCAGTTCTTCCTGACCGCCAACCAGCCCTGCCCCTATCTGCCGGGCCGGCAGGAGCGGAAGCTGTTCACCACGCTGCGCGGGGCCGAGGCGCGGCGGATGAACGACACGCTGTCGCTCCGGGGATTCCGCCGCTCGCAGTCGGTCGCCTATCGGCCGGCCTGTTCGGAATGCGGCGCCTGCCTTTCGGTGCGGGTGCCGGTGCGGCGGTTCGAGCCCTCCGCCTCTCAGCGCCGGATCATGAAGCGGAGCGCGCATCTGGAGCGGCGCACCTGCGCGCCCTGGGCGACGGAGGAACAGTACGACCTCTTCCGCGCATACCTCCTCTCCCGCCACGCGGATGGCGGCATGGCCGAAATGGACATGTGCGAATTCGCGGCGATGATCGAGGAGACGACGGTGCGGACCCGCGTGATCGAGTATCACGACCATACCCGCCCGGCCGCCAACAGCCTCGTAGCCGCGTGCCTCACCGACGTGATGGGCGACGGGCTGTCGATGGTCTACAGCTTCTTCGACCCCGAACTCTCGAAGCTGAGCCTCGGCGCCTACATGATCCTCGACCATCTCGCCATCGCGGCGGAAGCGGGGCTTCCCTATCTCTATCTTGGCTACTGGGTGCCGGGCTCGCGGAAGATGGACTACAAGGCGCGCTTCACGCCGTTCGAGTATTTCCGCGGCGGCGCCTGGGTCGAGACGCGGGACCCGGATGCGCTCGACGTCGAGGATCTCCGGAAGCCCGATCCGTCGCCGGTCTCGCCGGACTGATCGAGGGACGCGCCGGCCGCCTCAGCCGAAGAGGAAATCCGCCGCGGAGAGATCGTCCGGGTCGACGCCGGCAAGGCGCACCACGCCGCCCTCGTGCCGGATGAGCGCGTCGTCCCCCGCCCGCACGATGGTCAGATCGTCGAGCCCGCCCGCGTCGCGGAAGGCGAGCCGATCCTGCCCGTCCTGAAAGCCGAGGATCGCGTCGCGGCCGGCGCGGCCCGCGAAGACGAACACGTCCCGCCCCGCGCCGCCATGCATCTCGTCCGCGCCGACGCCGCCGACGAGGCGGTCCGCCCCGGCGCCGCCCTTCAGGGTGTCGGCGCCGGCGCCGCCGAAGAGGCGATCCTGCGCCGCGCCGCCGAACAGCCGGTCGTCGTCGGCGCCGCCGAAAAGCCGGTCCTGCCCGTTCTGCCCGCGGAGAAGGTCGTCCCCGGCGCGGCCGGCCAGCCGGTCGTCCCCGGCGCGGCCGGCCATGCTGTCGTCGCCCGACGAGCCCGCCATCCGGTCCGCCGTGGCGGCGCCGAACATGCGGCGCCCGGATTCGGCGGAGTCGGTGGAGGCGACGCCGGTGACGACCGCGACGTCCGGCGCGACGACATCGGGCGCCGAGACGCCGCCGCCGATCTCGGGCGACGACAAGGGGTCGTCGAGGTCCGGCGCGGCGTCGACGCTGATCGCGACCGGCGCGAAGCGAACGAAATCGAGCGTCGCGAAGACGACCCGGCCCCCGGCGAATTCGAGCGCGGCGAGCCCGCCGGCGTCGACGAGATCGATCTCGTCCGCTTGCGCCGCGGCTTCGAGATCGGCCGCGTCGTCGAGCAGGACGCCGCCGCCATCCGCCAGCACGTCGAGCCCGGCCTCGGCGAAGAAGGCGTCGGAGAAGGTTCCGGCGGCGAAGCCCGAGATCTCCGCCACGTCTCCGGCCGCGAAATCGAGATCGAGCGCGAGGTCGTCGCCGCCGCCGGTGAAGACGAACCGGTCCGCCCCGGCGCCGCCGGTCAGCGTGTCGTCGCCGGCGAGGCCCGAGAGCGTGTCCGCCCCGCCGCCGCCTTCGAGCCGGTTGCCGACGCGGTTGCCGAGGATGAGGTCCGCCGCCGCGCCGCCGATGGCGTTCTCGATCAGCGACCGGGCGTCGCCCTCGTATTCCAGCGCGTTGAAGACGTGGCCGCGGGCGTAGGCACCGTCGCCAAGCTCCGCCCGCTGCGCATTCCCGTCGACGTCGAGATCGACATGGCCGCCCGGCGAAAGGTCGATCGAGAGCCGGCGGGAATAGGCGGAGAAGTCATAGGTGTCGTCGCCGCCGCCATCCCAGATTGTGCGGAAGATGACGTTGCCCGCCACCGGCTCCTGAAGCGCGCCGTCGACCCGCATCCGCCCGGAAGCGGCGACGAAGGAATAGACGTTATCCCCCGCCCGGTCGTCGAAGTTGGCGCCGTACATCCGCTGGATCGCCGCGATGTCGAGCATCATCAGCGTCTGCGGCCCGCCGTCATGGGCGTTGGTGTAGGAGACGCCCTCGCTCCCGACATAGGAGCGGTAGGTCATCACCGTGTATTCGTGGCTGTCGAGATCGTGGGGCGCCGCCCCGGCGCCCGTCGCCGCCCCGGCGACCGCCGCCTCATGGCCGTGCTTGAGGCCGAGCCCGTGGCCGATCTCGTGCAGCACCGTGGCCCAGGCGTAGGTTCCGGCGACGGGGTTGTTGTAGTCAGTGTCGTTGAACCAGGCGTCGCCGCCCTCATCCGCATCGTTCGGAAAATAGGCGAAGGCGGTGTCCGGGGCGGCGGAGCGGGCGACGGCGATGTCGGCGTTCCGGTCGGCGTCCCCGACGAGCTCGGTGAAGGTGAGCCCGCTGACGGAGGCGTAGGAGGCGAAGGCCTGGCGCGCGGCGTCCGCCAGCGCCGCGGTCGCCTCCGAGAACGTGTCCTGCACCGAGAGTTCGCCGCGATAGGAGTAGTCGGCGGCCGAGTCCGGGAACGAATAGGTCAGCGCCGACGTCGCCCAGACATGGCCGGAGAGGAGCGCGTCGACGCCCTGGTCGGCGTCGTGCGGGAGGCTGTCGAAAACGAAGTCCCCCGCCTGCGCGGCTTGCTCCGCGAAGGCGGCCGCAGCACAGAGCGGACAGAGGCAGGGGAGCCCCGCCTCCGCGTCGCTCGCGGTGAAGACCGAAACCGTCATTCATGCATTCCAGGCGGAGCCGCGGGGGCCTGTCAGGCGCGTCGTTCGAGAAGAACAAATCGCCTCCCCGGAGAATGCGACATTCCTCACGGACGCGCACTTCGAAAGACGCTTAACGGAGCGGCGTTCCTGACGACGGAAGGTGCGGACTTCGCGGCAACCCCTCGTTCTGCCTCAAGTTTGGGCGCCAGTTCTGGAGACGACGATTTTAACCTTCGCCCGCGCACGAATTGAACCCGGCGGCGCTTGGCGCCGATCAAAGATTGCTCTACGTCGACTCCCACGGAGGGCGCCGCGACCGATGGCGCACCAACAGGGAGAAAAAAAATGGAACGGCGTGCATTTCTCAGGGGGGCGGCGCTCGCGGGCGCTGCGGGTGCGCTCGCGGCCCCGGCGGTGGCTCAGGGCACGAAGACGGTCACCATCGTCTCGACCTGGCCGCGGGACTTCCCGGGCCTCGGCCTGTCCGCTCAGCGCCTCGCCGCGCGCATCACCGAACTGTCGGAAGGCCGGCTGACGACCGAATACTTCGCCGCGGGCGAGCGCGTCGGCGCGTTCGACGTGCTCGACGAAGTCGCCTCCGGCAACAGCCAGGCCTATATCGGCGCCGACTACTACTGGATCGGCAAGCATCCGGGCTTCGCATACTTCACCTCCGTGCCGTTCGGCATGACGACGCCGGAATGGTGCTCGTGGATCAAGTTCGGCGGCGGCCAGGAACTGTGGGACAAGCTCTCGGGCGAGTTCGGCGTGAAGGCCGAGACCTGCGGCTCCACCGGCACCCAGGCCGGCGGCTGGTTCAACAAGGAGATCAACTCCGCGGACGACCTGAAGGGCCTCAAGATGCGCATCCCCGGCCTCGGCGGCCAGGTGATGTCGAAGCTCGGCGCCTCGACCGTGTCGCTTCCGGGCGGCCAGATCTACGAGAACCTCGTATCCGGCGCGATCGAGGCGACGGAATGGGTCGGCCCGTACAACGACTACTTCCTCAAGTTCTACGAGGCGGCGAAGATCTACTATACCGGCGGCGTCCATGAGCCGGGCGGCGGCATCGCCTTCGCGATGAACACGTCCTGGTACGGCACGCTCTCCGCGTGGGAGAAGGCGGTCATCCGCGCCGCCTGCCTCGAGGAGCAGGCCAACAGCCACGAAGAGAACATGGCCTACAACGCCATCTATCTGAAGAAGCTGATCGACGAGCACGGCGTGCAGGTCCGCAACTTCAACGACGATGTGTGGGACGCCTTCGGCGACGCTTCGGCCGAGGTCTTCGAGGAGACGCGGGCGCACTCGCCGCTCGCGGCCGAGATCGACGACAGCTTCCAGGGCCACCTGCGGACTGTCGGCTCCTTCATGGACAAGTTCGAAGGCACCTTCGTCCGGCAGCGCAACCGCGTTCTCGGGCTCTGAGCCTCTGCGGCCGAGGCCCGGTCAACGGGCCCGGCCTGCGGCGGGGCGCGAGCCCCGCCCGTTTTCGCCGGCGCCATGCCGGCGCGACTTAGCGGCGCCGTCGCGCCACGTTGTCGGTCGCGGCCCCGCTCGCGACCGGCGGCACGGCCCAGTTCCGGCTCGACGCGTGAACGCGCGCGGCCGCAAGCGCGACGCTCCGACCGCTCCGCCTGTCCTTCGTGGGCGGTTCTGAGAAAACGTTTTCAGACCGTCCACGAAACAACTGCCGCGACAGGAACGCGGCATAAAAAGGGAGACTGCTTGACATGGAGCGACGCGCATTCTTGACAGGAGCGGCGGCAGCGGGCGCGGCGGGGGCCCTCGCGGCGCCGGCGGTGGCGCAGGCGCGCAAGACGATGACCATCGTCTCGTCCTATCCGCGTGACTTCCCGGGCATCGGCATTTCGGTCCAGCGCTGCGTCGCCCGGATCGGCGAGTTGTCCGAAGGCCGGATCGTGCCGGAGTACTTCGCGGCGGGCGAGCGCGTGGGCGCGTTCGACGTGCTCGACGAAGTCGCCTCCGGCAACAGCCAGGCCTACATCGCCTCGGACTACTACTTCACCGGCAAGCACCCGGCCTACGTCTACTTCTCGACGGTGCCGTTCGGCATGACAGCGCCCGAGATGAACGCGTGGATCAAGGACGGCGGCGGCCAGGCGCTCTGGGACGAGATCGCCGGCCAGCACGGCGTGAAGTGCGAGCTCTGCTCGAACACCGGCACCCAGGCCGGCGGCTGGTTCAACAAGGAGATCAACTCCGTCGAGGACCTGAAGGGCCTCAAGATGCGCATCGCCGGCCTCGGCGGCGTGGTGCTCTCGAAGCTCGGCGCCTCAACGGTGGTGCTCCCGGGCGGCCAGATCTACGAGAACCTCGTCTCCGGCGCGATCGAGGCGACGGAATGGATCGGGCCGTACAACGACTACTTCATGAAGTTCTACGAGGCGGCGAAGTACTACTATACCGGCGGCATGCACGAGCCGGGCACCGCGGCCGGCCTCGGCATGAACCTTTCCTGGTACGGCACGCTGACCGACTGGGAGAAGCAGGTGATCCGCGCCGCCTGCCTCGAGGAGAACGCCCGCGCCTACGAGGAGACGATCGCCCTCAACGGCACGTACCTGACCAAGCTCATCGAGGAGCATGGCGTCCAGGTCCGGAACTTCAACGACGACCTCTGGGACGCGTTCGGCGACGCCTCGGCGGAGGCCTTCGAAGAGGTGCGCTCGCATTCCGACCTCGCCGCCCGGATCGACGACAGCTACCAGGGCTTCCTGCGTCAGGCCGGCTCCTACATGGGCAAGTTCGAAGGCGCCTTCACGCAGCAGCGCAACCGCGTGCTCGGCCTGTGACGACGGCGCGCCATCCGCTGCGGCGGATTTGACGAACCTGCCGGGCGGGGTTGCGGCCCCGCCCGGTTTCTGTAGACACCCGCGCCAGACCGTCCCGACGGTGACGGCCGGGCTGCAAAGGGGGGCGAGATGAGCGATGCGAGCCTGGGGGCCACAGGGGCGCCCGCGCCGATCGTGAGATTGTTCGGCTGGTGCATGCTCGGCGTACTCGCCGCCTATGTCATCGAGAACGTCTTCGTGGTCTGGCTCGACATGGTCGGCGCGCGCACGGTGCTCTCCGGCGGCGGCGGCTGGCCGATGGCGGCGCTCTATCTCGTCGGTCTCCTCGCCGGCGCGGCGATGTCGCTGGGGCGTCCCGGCGCCGCGCTCCGCGCCGACGCGGCCCGCATCACCGGCTTCAACGCCTATATCGTCCGTTCGCTGTTCTGGGCCGTCGTCCTCGTCGGCGTGGTCGACACGGCGATCTCCTTCCTGCGGGCGGAGAACCTTCTGATCGACTTCTTCTCGGCGGAGACGGCGCAGCAGTTCAACTTCTCCCGCTTCGTGGCGCCGAACTTCCATGCGCCGCTGATCGTCGCCGGCTTCGTCATCGGCGCCTTCACCCGCTCGATAGGGGTGATGTGGCTGGCGCTGCTGATCGTCGCGGCCGAGCTTCTGATCGTCATCTCGCGCTTCGTCTTCTCCTACGAGCAGGCGCTGATGAGCGACCTCGTGCGCTACTGGTACGCCGCGCTCTTCCTCTTCGCTTCGGCCTACACGCTGTACGAGGAGGGCCATGTGCGGGTGGACGTGCTCTATTCCACCTTCACGAGCCGGTCGAAGGGCCGGTCCAACGCGATCGGCGCGGTGCTGTTCGGCATGACGACCTGCTGGACGATCATCGTCATCGGCTTCGCCAGCAAGAACTCCATCGTCAACGGCCCGGTCCTCTCCTACGAGGTGTCGCAGACCGGCGTCACCGGGATGTACGTCAAATACCAGATGGCCGCCTTCCTCGGCGTCTTCGCCATCATCATGCTGATCCAGTTCGTGGCCCAGTTCTTCGAGTCCGTCGCGGATCTTCGCGACGAGCCGGGACGGCGCGAACTCGAACCCGTCGGACACTGAGCGCGCCATGGAAGTTCTCTTTCTCATCCTGCTGATCGTCCTGATGGCGACGGCGCTCGGCTCCGGCTATCCGGTCGCCTTCGCGCTGCCGGGCGCGGCGATCATCGCCATCGCGATCGCAGCCGGCGCCGGCTGGATCTTCGAACAGAACCCGGACGCCTATTTCCATTCCGGCGGGCCATCGCAATGGCTCACGGCGGGCGTCACCAACAACCGGGGCGTCTACTGGGACGTGGACCGCGACACGCTCATCGCGATCCCGCTCTTCATCTTCATGGGCATCATGCTCCAGCGGTCTAAGATCGCCGAGGATCTGCTCGTGACGATGGCGAAGCTCTTCGGCCCGGTGCCGGGCGGCCTCGGCATCTCGGTGATATTCGTCGGCGCGCTCCTCGCCGCCACCACCGGCATCGTCGGCGCGACCGTGGTGGCGATGGGCCTGATCTCCCTCCCGGCGATGATGCGCGTCGGCTATTCGACGCCGCTCGCCACCGGCGCCATCGCCGCCTCCGGCACGCTCGGCCAGATCATCCCGCCGTCGATCGTGCTCATCATCCTGGCGGACCAGCTCGGCTCCGCCGCCGACCAGGCCTCGACGGCGCGCAAGGCGCTCCACAAGGCGGCGACGGGCGAACTGTCGATGCCCTCCGTCTTCGACGTGACCTCCACCTCCGCGGGCGAGATGTTCCTCGGCGCGCTGGTGCCGGGCCTCGTCCTCGTCGGCCTCTACATGCTCTACATCCTCGCCTTCGCGCTGATCCGGCCCTCCAAGGCGCCGGCCGTGCATACGGAAGGCGGGTGGGACGCGGCCTTCTGGGGCCACGTCGTGATGACGCTGGTGCCGCCGCTCGCGCTCATCTTCCTCGTGCTCGGCTCCATCATCACCGGCGTCGCCACGGTGAACCAGGCCGGCGCCATCGGCGCGGCCGGCGCGCTGGTGATGGCGGCCTACCGGCTCCATCCGACGAACGGGCTCAGGGCCTACGCGCCGGCGATTATCTGCGTCGCATCGGTCGCGACGCTCGCCTGGACGATCTCGGCCTATCCGATGAACATCAAGGCGGCGCAGACGCCGGAGGACTGGACCGGCATCACCATCGGCGTCGTCGCGGCGATCGCGCTGATCATCGGCCTGCTGTGGAGCGGCTGGCGCGCCCTCCGGGTCGACAACACGCTCCAGGCCGTGATGATGGAGACGGCGAAGACGACCAGCCTTGTCTTCATCATCCTCCTCGGCGCCGCCATCCTCACCTCGGCCTTCCGCGCCTTCGGCGGCGAGGACCTGGTGCGGGACTTCCTGCAATCGCTGCCCGGCGGCTTCTGGAGCCAGTTCATCATCGTCATGGCGGTGATCTTCTTCCTCGGCTTCTTCCTCGATTTCATCGAGATCGCCGTGGTCGTGGTGCCGATCGTGGCGCCGATCCTTCTGGCCGATCCGGGGGCGAACATCACCGCTGTCTGGCTCGGTGTGATGATCGGCCTCAACATCCAGACCTCGTTCCTCACCCCGCCCTTCGGCTTCGCGCTCTTCTACCTTCGCGGCGTCGCCCCGGCCGCGGTGCGGACGGTGCAGATCTATCGCGGCGTGATCGCCTTCATCGGCCTTCAGCTCCTCGCGCTGCTCATCGTCGGCGTCTATCCGCCGCTGGTGAACTACCTGCCGCAGCGGTCGGGCCTCCTTTCCGAGACGGCTCCGCCGCCGCGGAACCCGCGGTTGCAGATCTGCCTCGCCGACTACGTGACGGAGCGGCTCGTCGAGGAGGCGGGCGCGACCCGCGCGGCGATCGAGGCGGCGAAGGGGCTGGACCTCTCCGCCCTGCCCCGGCCGCTGGCCGGCAAGGTGACGGGCGGCGTCGAAGCCGCCGATGCGGCGCTCGCGGCGCTGGATCAGGTCTCCGTGGATTCGGCCGCGGTCCAGTCCGCCGCCGCCGATTATCGTCCGATCCTTATCCAGGTGCGCCGCATCGAGCGGGACATCCGCAAAGAGGACGAGGTCATCGACGAGGTGAAGACCGCGATCAGCCGGATGCACGGCGAGGAGACGGCCGAGGACCGCGCCAGACTGGAGGCGCGGCTGGCGGAGCTCGAGGCCGCGCGCGCCGCGCACGCCGCGCAGATCCCCGCCGAATGGGAGGCGCGCCACGACGCCTTCGCCAAGCTGACCAAGGCGGAGGACGACTCCCGGTCCGCCTGGCAGAGGAACGCCGACAAGGCCTTCGACGACCCGGCCGAGGTGCTCTCGATCCTCCAGGCGAACGACGCCTTCGCGGCGCTGGAGCCCGATCTTCTCGCCCTCCGCGACGTGATCGCGAACGGCAAGGAGGCCGAGGCCGAGGCGCTGGAGGAGACGGTCAAGTCGATGGAGGACCGCTTCGGCGAGGTCGCCGGGGCCTCCGACGTGAAGTCGGAGCTCTCCAAGGCGCGGCGTTCGGTCCGGGCCCGGTCCTTCGACATCGCCAAGGCGCTCGCCTCCTATGACGACGCCGTGACGGAATATCGCAAGCAGGCCGAATGGCGGGCCGCCGCCGCGCCCCTCGCGCCGCAGATCGCCGCCTATCTCGACGGCATCCGCGAGACGGTGGGTGCGCGCGCGCAGCCGCGGTTCAGCCGCGACGCCGCGCTTTCGCTCGCCGCCTGCAGCGCCGAGCACCGGGACATCTCGCTCAACTTCTGAGCCCCGGCGCCGGCGCGGCGCGACCCTTTCGCCGGGCGGTGGACGATCCCGCCGCCCGGCGCTATTAGACGGCCCGTCAGAGACGAGGCCCTCCATGATCCCGCGCTATTCCCGCCCCCAGATGACCGAAATCTGGGCGCCGGAGACCAAGTTCCGTATCTGGTTCGAGATCGAGGCGCACGCGACCGACGCGCTGGCCGATCTCGGCGTCGTGCCCGAGAGCGCGGCGAAGGCGGTCTGGAAGGCGAAGGACATGGTCTTCGACGTCGCCCGCATCGACGAGATCGAGCGCGAGGTGAAGCACGACGTCATCGCCTTCCTCACCCATCTTTCCGAACTCGTCGGCCCCGAGGCCCGCTTCGTCCACCAGGGGATGACCTCGTCGGACGTGCTCGACACCTGCCTCGCGGTGCAACTTGTCCGCGCCTCCGACATCCTCCTCGACGACATGGACGCGCTCTGCGACGCGCTGAAGGCCCGCGCCTTCGAGCACAAGGACACGGTCTGCATCGGCCGCTCCCACGGCATCCACGCCGAGCCCGTGACCTTCGGGCTGAAGATGGCGCAGGCCTATGCGGAGATGGACCGGAACCGCAGCCGGCTCGCCATGGCCCGCGCCGAGGTGGCGACCTGCGCCATATCCGGCGCCGTCGGCACCTTCGCCAACATCGACCCCTCGGTGGAGGCGCATGTCGCGGCGAAGATGGGCCTGGAGGTCGAGCCGATCTCCACCCAGGTCATCCCGCGGGACCGGCACGCCTTCTTCTTCTCGGTCCTCGGGGTGATCGCCTCCTCGATCGAGCGCATCGCGACCGAGATCCGCCATCTCCAGCGCACCGAGGTGCTGGAGGCGGAGGAGTGGTTCTCGCCGGGCCAGAAGGGCTCCTCGGCGATGCCGCACAAGCGGAACCCGATCCTCTCGGAGAACCTGACCGGCCTCGCCCGCATGGTCCGCGCCTACGCCATGCCGGCGATGGAGAACGTCGCCCTCTGGCACGAGCGGGACATCTCCCATTCCTCGGTCGAGCGGATGATCGGCCCGGACGCGACGGTGACGCTCGACTTCGCCCTCGTCCGCCTGACCGGCCTGATCGAGAAGCTGGTGGTCCACCCCGAGAACATGGCGCGGAACCTCGACCTCTTCCGCGGCCTCGTCCACTCGCAGCGCGTGCTGCTCGCCCTCACCCAGAAGGGCGTCGCGCGGGAGGACGCCTATCGCCTCGTCCAGCGGAATGCGATGAAGGTATGGGACAAGGGGGAGGATTTCCTCGCCGCCCTGAAGGCGGACCCCGAGGTCTCCGCCGCGCTGACGCCGGCGGAGATCGAGGCGAATTTCGACCTCGCCCACCACACCAAGCATGTCGAGACGATCTTTGCGCGAGTGTTCGGGCCCGAGGGCGAGGGCTAAGCCGGACGCACTGCCCCGGCAGCGAGCGGCGCGCGATACCGGTTTGGGCGATGGCCCGGGCGACCAGCCCGGGCCGCGACCGACCCATTCCGGGGTCGGGCGCCCTCCGCCGCCTCAAGTCGCGCAGCCGTCGTCCGGTGCGGCGCCATCAACCACAACCGACCAATCGTCTCGGCGCCCTCCCTGGGTCGGTCGCGACCCTCGGTGCGCTGACCAGGTGTTGGAGGGCGCGCGCCTCAGATGCCGTCAGCCGGCCACACCGGCCCGCTCACGCCCTCGTGTTTAACCTTACACATTGGTGAACGACGTCGCGTCGCGAGGTCTTGGCGCGCCGCGCTGCGGCGCCCATTTCCATAGGGCCCCACGTTACTGCCCCTGGAGACCAGAGATGGACCCCGACAACAACCGCTTCCCGGCGGCCGCCGCCGTTTTCGCCACCGTCGCCGCCTTCGGCTGGCTCGCGCTGACGCTCGGCGCCGCGTTCGCGGGCTGAGGCCCGCGCCGCCGGGCGGCCGGAGCGGCCGCCCGGACCGGCCCTCAGGGCCTCAATGGGTCTCGTTCATGACCTGCGACTTGGCCTCGACCTCGAGCGCCGCCAGCTTCGCCCGCACCTCAGCCTCGGACAGCGCCGTCGCCCGCGCGGCGATGTCGCCCATCACCTTGCGGATCACATCCTCGTCGCCGGCTTCCTCGAGATCGGCGATCACGACGGAGCGGGCGTAGGCCTCCGCATCGGCCTCGCCGAGCTTCTCCGCCAGCCAGAGGCCGAGGAGCTTGTTGCGTCGGGCCGCGACCTTGAAGCGCAGCTCGGCGTCATGGGCGAACTTGTTCTCGAAGGCCTTCTTGCGGTCGTCAAAGCTCGTCATCGCTCGTCTCCCCTGGCGGCGTCGCCGACACTTAGAGAAGCCGAGCGCCGGTCTCAAGCGCGGCATCGCGCGCGCCTTGCGACCGATCGCCCTTTGGGCCTATATGCCCCCGAGCGGGCGCGGCGCACTGATCGCCGCGCCCGCGATTCCCTTTGGCCTCCGGAAAGGAGACCTGCATGGCCCGCCGCAGGATGGTGTATGAGGGCAAGGCGAAGATCCTCTACGAGGGTCCGGAGCCCGGCACCTACATCCAGTACTTCAAGGACGACGCTACGGCGTTCAACGCCGAGAAGCGCGACGTGATCGAGGGCAAGGGCGTCCTCAACAACCGCATCTGCGAACACATCATGTCCGCACTGAACGGGATCGGAGTGCCGACCCATTTCATCCGCCGGCTCAACATGCGCGAGCAGCTGATCCGCCAGGTGGAGATCATCCCGCTCGAGGTGGTGGTGCGGAACGTCGCGGCCGGCTCGCTCTCGAAGCGGCTCGGCATCCCGGAGGGGGAGCCCCTGCCCCGGCCGATCGTGGAGTTCTACTACAAGGACGACGCGCTCGGGGACCCGATGGTCTCCGAAGAGCACATCATCGCCTTCAACTGGGCGAACCAGCAGGACCTCGACGACATCATCGCGCTGGCGCTCCGGGTGAACGACTTCCTGACCGGCCTCTTCCTCGGCGTCGGCATCCGCCTCGTCGACTTCAAGATCGAGACCGGCCGGATCTGGGAAGGCGACTTCCAGCGGATCATCGTCGCCGACGAGATCAGCCCGGATTCCTGCCGCCTCTGGGACGTGCAGACCGGCCGCAAGCTCGACAAGGACGTCTTCCGCCGCGACCTCGGCAGCCTCTCCGACGCCTATACGGAAGTCGCCAAGCGGCTCGGCATCCTGCCGCAGAACGGCGGGGCCAAGGCGAAGACCGGCCCCAAGCTGGTGCACTGATGCGGGTGCGCGTCCATGTCACGCTGAAGCAGGGCGTGCTCGACCCGCAGGGCGAGGCGGTGAAGCGCGCGCTCGGCTCGCTCGGGTTCGAGGGGGTCGAGGGCGTGCGCCAGGGCAAGGTGATCGACCTCGACCTCGCCGAGAGCGACCCGGCCCGCGCCGAGGCGCAGGCGCGGGCGATGTGCGAGAAGCTGCTCGCCAACACCGTGATCGAAACCTTCTCCGTCGAACACCAGTGAGGCCGGCATGAGAGCCGCGGTCATCGTCTTCCCCGGCTCCAACTGCGACCGGGACCTCGCGGTCGCCTTCCGCCAGGCCGCGGACGGGCGGGAGCCGGCGATGGTCTGGCACAAGGAGACGTCGCTGCCCGAGGGGCTCGACGTGATCGGCGTGCCGGGCGGTTTCTCCTTCGGCGACTATCTGCGCTGCGGCGCCATCGCGGCGCGCTCGCCGATCATGCGCGCGGTCGCCGGGTTCGCCGCCCGCGGCGGCACGGTGCTCGGCATCTGCAACGGCTTCCAGATCCTGATAGAGGCGGGGCTCCTGCCCGGCGCGCTGATGCGGAATTCCGGCCTCGCCTTCGTCTGCAAGCCGGTCGGCCTCCGGGTCGAGACGGCGTCGAGCCCGTTCACCGGCTGCTACCAGAAGGGCGAACTGGTCCGCTTCCCGGTCGCGCACCATGACGGCGCCTATGTCGCCGACCCGGAGACGCTGGCGCGGCTCGAAGGCGACGGGCGGATCGCGTTCCGCTATGTCGACGAGACCGGCGCGCCGACCCGCGCCGCCAACCCGAACGGCACCGCGGCGAACATCGCCGGCATCCTCTCCGAGAACCGCCGCGTCCTCGGGCTGATGCCACATCCCGAGCGGGCCGCCGACGCGGCGCTCGGCGGCGCCGACGGCCTCCGCCTGTTTGAGAGCCTCGCAGGCGTGCCGGCCTGAGGCGGCGGCGAGTTCACCGCTGCGGCTGAGGCTGCGCTCCGATCCG
>CALFYQ010000433.1 GCA_937952085.1 uncultured Paracoccaceae bacterium
ACCGGCTTTCTCGTGCTGATCGACGGCGCCGGCGCGCGCGTCGTCGCCGACGGGCTCGGCTACGCCAACGAATGCGCGATCTCGGCCGACGGGCGGACGCTTTACGTGAACGAGACCTTCGCGCGGCGCACCGCCGCATTCGATCTCGGCGCCGGCGGCGCGCTGACCGGTCGGCGCGTCCACGCGGCCTACGGGCCCGGAACCTATCCGGACGGGCTCGCGCCCGATGAGGAAGGCGGGCTCTGGATCACCTCCATCGTCTCCAACCGGGTGATCCGGGTGCGGCCAAGCGGCGCGCAGGAGATCGTGCTGGAGGACGCCGACCCCGCGCATATCGCCTGGTGCGAAGCGGCCTGGGACGCGGACGCGATGGGTCGGCCGCATCTCGACAAGGCGGCGGGCCGGTCGCTCCGCAACATCTCGAATCTCGCCTTCTCCGGCGAGGGCTTGCGGACGGCGGTGCTCGGCTGTCTCCTCGGCGACCGGCTCGCCGCCTTCGAGGCGCCGGTCGCGGGGCTCGAGCCGGCGCACTGGCGGTTCGATCTCGGCCCGCTCAAGAAACACCTCGGGGGAGGGACATGAGGAACGATTTCGACATCGCCGTCTTCGCCGGCGACGGCATCGGCCATGAAGTTACGCCGGTCGCCGAGGCGGTGCTGGAGGCGGCGGCCGCGCGCTGCGGCTTCGCGATCCACTGGTCGCCGCTCCAGGGCGGCGCGGCCTGCTGGCGCGACACCGGCCACGAGATTCCACCGGACGATCTCGACCGTGCCGGCAAGGCGGATGCGATCCTCCTCGCCGCGATGGGCCTGCCGGACGTGCGCTATCCGGACGGGCGGGAGATCACCCCGCAGATCAGCCTCCGCTTCCATTTCGACCTCTACGCCGGGGTGCGGCCGGTGCGGCCGATCCCCGGCGTTCGCCGCGTCCTCGCGGACGAGCGGGCGGCGAAGATGGATTACGTGATCATCCGCGAGAGCACGGAGGGCCTCTTCGCCCCGGCCGCCAAGGGCACGGTGAACGAGGCCGCGGCGACCGAGACGATGCTCATCACCCGCGGCGTCTCGGAGAAGCTCTTCGACTTCGCCTTCCGCCTCGCCGAAAGCCGGAAGGCCGCCGGCCATGCCGGCAAGGTCACCTGCGTCGACAAGGCCAACGTCTTCGCCGCCTTCTGGTTCTTTCGCGAGATCTTCAAGGAGCGGGCGGCGAAGTTCCCGGGCATCGTCGCCGACGGCGCCTATGTTGACGCCTTCGCCATGACCATGGCGCAGAAGCCCTGGGCGATCGATGTCGCCGTCACCGAGAACATGTTCGGCGACATCCTCTCCGATCTCGGCGCCGCGCTGATGGGCGGCATGGGCTACGCCCCTTCGGCCGACATCGGTGACGAGCACGCCGTCTTCCAGCCCTGCCACGGCACCGCGCCCGACATCGCCGGCAAGGGCGTCGCCAACCCGACCGCGATGATCCTCTCTGGCGCGATGATGCTTGAATGGCTGGCGGAGCGGAAAGCGGCGCCTGAGGCGGCGCGGGCGGCGGGCCTCATCCGCCGTTCTGTCGACGCCGCCTTCGCGCCCGGCGCGCTCGTCACCTGCGAGCTTGGCGGCGAAGCGGGGGTGGCGGCGGTTCGGGACGCGGTTCTGGCGGAACTCGCGCGGCAGGAGGTCTAGGGCTTGCGCGTCCTCCTCGTCGGGGCGGGTTATTTCGGGCGGTTCCATGCGAGCGCCTGGGCCCGCGCCGAGGGGGCGGAACTTGTCGGTGTCGTCGAGCAGGACGCCGCGAAGGCCGAGGGCCTCGGCGCGCCGGTCTTCGCCGATGCGGCGGAGGCGGCGCGGCGGCTCCGGCCCGACATCGTCGACATCGCGGCCCCGCCGGTCGCGCATTTCGCGCTGATCCGCGACCTCGCGCCGCTTTGCCCGAACCTCATCTGCCAGAAGCCGCTCTGCACATCGCTCGAAGAGGCGGAGGCGGCGCTGGCCCTCATCGAAGCCGCCGGCGGGCGGCTGATCGTGCATGAGAACATCCGGAACCAGCCCTGGTACGCCGAGGCGCTCCGCCTCGTCGCAGATGGCGCGGTCGGCGCGCCCTTCGCCGCCAGTTTCCGCCTCCGGCCGGGAGATGGGCGAGGGCCGGCGGCCTACCTCGCCCGGCAGCCCTATTTCCAGAAGATGCCCCGCTTCCTCCTGCACGAAACGGCGGTACACTGGTTCGATCTTTTCCGGGCGATGTTCGGGGAGCCGGCGGGCGTCTATGCCGATCTTCGTCGCCTCAACCCGGCGATCGCGGGGGAGGATGCCGGGCTCGTGGTGCTGGACTGGCCAGACGGGCGGCGCGCGGTCTTCGACGGCAACCGGCTGATGGATCACGCCGCCACCAATCTCCGCCGCACGATGGGCGACATGTTGATCGAGGGCGATGCGGCGGCGCTGCGGATCGACGGAGAGGGGCGGCTGTTCCTCCGGCCCTTCGGCGCGGCGGAGGAGCGGGCGCATCGCTTCGACTGGGAGGATCGGGATTTCGGCGGCGACTGCGTCTATATTTCATGCCTAAAATATCTTGACAGTTTCCGGTCCGGCGCCGCATCGGAGACGGAGGCGGCGATCTGGCTCCTGAACGTCATGATCGAGGAGGCCGCCTATCGGAGCGCCGCCGAAGCACGGAGGATCGCGCTGTGACCGAGCCCGAGATCGAAGCCCTCGACGCGGCGGACCCGCTTGCCGCGAAGCGCGCCGAGTTCCTGCTGCCGGACGGGGTGATCTATCTCGACGGCAACTCGCTCGGGCCGCTGACCCGCGGGGCGCGGGATGCACTCGAGGAGGCGGCGGTCGAGGAATGGGGGCGGCTCCTGATCCGCGGCTGGAACGAGGCGGGCTGGTTCACCGCGCCGCAGCAGGTGGGGGACCGGATCGGCCGGCTGATCGGCGCGCCGGAAGGCGCCGTGACGGTGGCCGACAACACCTCCACCAACGTCTTCAAGTGCCTCTCCGCCGCGCTCTCGCTCCGCGCCTCGCGGAGCGTGATCCTGTCGGATAGCGGCAACTTCCCGACCGATCTCTACGTCGCGCAGGGGCTGATCGAGGGGCTGGGGCGCGAACTCGAACTTCGGGTCGTCGCGCCGGAGGCGGTGGAGGCGGCGATCGACCATTCGGTCGCCGTGGTGATGCTGACCGAGGTCGATTACCGGACCGGGCGGCGCCACGACATGAAGCGCCTGACCGAGGTCGCGCATGAGCATGGCGCGCTGGCGATGTGGGACCTCGCCCACAGCGCCGGGGCCTTCCCGGTGGACCTGACCGGGGCGGGCGCGGATCTCGCGGTCGGCTGCGGCTACAAGTACCTGAACGGCGGGCCGGGGGCGCCGGCTTTCCTCTATGTCGCGCCGGAGCTTCAGCCGCATGTGCGGCCGTTCCTCTCGGGGTGGATGGGGCACGCCGCGCCCTTCGCCTTCGATCTCGACTACCGGCCGCTCGAAGGGGTCGGGCGGATGCGGGTCGGCACGCCGCCGGTCCTCTCTCTCGCCGCGCTCGACGCGGCGCTCGACGTCTTCGAGGGGGTGGACATGGCGACGCTCCGGGCCAAGTCGGTTTCGCTATCGGAGCTTTTCGTCGCCGAGGTGGAACGGCTTTGCGCCGGGCACGGGCTTCGGCTCGTCTCGCCGCGGGAGGCGGAGACGAGGGGTTCGCAGATCTCCTTCGCGCATCCAGAGGGCTACGCCGTCATGCAGGCGATGATCGCCCGCGGCGTGATCGGCGACTTCCGCGCGCCGGACGTGATGCGCTTCGGCTTCGCGCCGCTCTATCTCAGCCATGCCGAGGTGGCGCGGGCTGCGGCGATGCTGGCGGAGATCCTCGAGACGAAGGCGTGGGATCGGCCGGAATTCCGCGCCCGGGCGGCGGTGACATGAGCGACCACGAAGCCGAGAAGGAAGGCGCGCGGATGTCCTTCGCCGAGGCGATGTCCTACGGCGACTACCTGAAGCTCGATCCGGTGCTGTCGGCGCAGGCCCCGCTCTCGGCCGCGCATGACGAGATGCTGTTCATCGTGCAGCACCAGACCTCCGAACTCTGGATGAAGCTGGCGGTGCATGAGCTCGAGGCCGTCCGCGCCGCCGTGGCGCGGGACGACATGCCGACGGCGCTGAAGGGGATGGCGCGCGTCTCCCGCATCATGCAGCACCTCAACGACGCCTGGGACATCCTCCGCACCATGACGCCGAGCGAATACACCCGCTTCCGCGGGGCGCTCGGGCAGTCTTCCGGCTTCCAGTCGTGGCAGTATCGGGCGATTGAGTTCCTCGCCGGCAACAAGGCGAAGGCGCTCCTCAAGCCGCACGAGCACCGGCCGGAGCTGGCGGCCGAGCTTGCGAAACGTCTCGACGAGCCCTCGCTCTATGACGAGGCGATCCGGCTTCTCGCCCGGTCCGGCTTCGACATCGCGCCCGAGGCGCTGGCCCGGGACTTCAGCCAGCCCTATGCGGCGCATCCGAGCGTGCTCGCCGCCTGGGCCGAGGTCTATCGGCGGCCTGAGGCGTTCTGGAGCCTCTACGACCTCGCCGAGAAGCTGGTTGATTTCGAGGACTGGTTCCGCCGCTGGCGCTTCAACCATGTCACCACGGTCGAGCGGGTGATCGGCTTCAAGCGCGGCACCGGCGGCACCTCCGGTGTCGCGTATCTGCGGCGGATGCTGGAAGTGGTTCTCTTCCCCGAACTCTGGTCGGTGCGGACGGAACTCTAGCGCGCCACGCGCCCCTTATCGCGTGCGATAGGGAGCTTATGTCTCTGATCTGAAATTAGAATCCCTGCACCGGCGCCGCGTTTGGCGCGTTCTGGGGGCATGGCGCAGCGATGCGGGTGGCCCGCTGTTCCACGCGCGGCGAGAAACTTAGCGATCTCGCAAAGTATTTGCTTGCGGCGTGGGCGAGGCTGGGCCACACTTAGCGACGTGGCTAAGCATGATCCCGATCTCTCGCGGCTCTTTCACGCCCTCTCGGATCCGACGCGCCGGTCGATCCTGACCCGGCTCGCGGAGAGCCCGGCGCGGGTGACGGACCTCGCCGGCCCGACCGGGTACACCCTGCCGACGGTGATGCGACACCTCTCGGTGCTGGAGGAGTCCGGGCTGATCGCAACGTCGAAGGACGGGCGGAGCCGCACCTGCGCCCTCGTGCCCGAGGCGCTGAACCCGGCGCGGAACTGGCTCGACGAGCAGCGCGCCATCTGGGAGGGCCGGCTCGACCGGCTGGATGCGTTCGTGATGAACGCGGTGAAGGAACGCGAGAATGACGACGAACCCTGATGCCGCCGGCGCGAGGGCCGCGGCGCCCGATGCGGACGCGGGCCGCTTCGCGCTGCTCACCTTCGAGCGCGACGTCGCCGCGCCCCTGTCGGCCCTCTGGCAGGCCTGGACCGCGCCGGCCGCGCGGGCGATCTGGGCGGCGCCGACGCCCGCCGTCACGGTGGAGTTCCTGGTGGCCGACCCGCGCATCGGCGGTCGCGAGGTTTCGCTCTGCAAGGTGGCGGGCCAGCCTGACATGCGCTGCGAGGTCGGCTGGCTAGAGCTGCGGCCGGAGGCGGTCAGCGTGAACTACGAAGTCGTCTCCTCCGAGGGGGAGACGCAGTCGGCGGCGCTGGTGACGGCGACCTTCTCCGGCGCGGAGACCTGGAGCCGGATGGCTGTGACGGTGCAGCTTTCGTCGCTCGCCGGAGACATGGAGGCGGGCTATCGGCAGGGTTTCGGCGCCGGGCTCGGCAACCTCGCGGCCGTCGCCGAGCGGACCATGGTGCTGAGGCGGGTGATACAGGCGCCGCGCGCCGCGGTCTGGGGCGCATGGATGAACCCCGAGACGCTGCCGCAATGGTGGGGGCCGGACGGGCTTTCCTGCCGGACCAAACGGATCGACCTCCGCGCCGGCGGCGAGTGGCTTTTCGACATGGTCGCGCCCGATGGAACGATCTTCCCGAACCATCATCGCTATGTCGAGGTGCGGCCCGAGGAGCGGGTCGGCTACACGCTGCTCTGGGGCGAGAACGGGCCGAAGCACGCCGACGCCTGGGCCACCTTCGCGGACCGGGGCGGGGCGACCGAGGTCACCCTCGCGATGGTCTTCAGCACCGCCGCCGAGTTCCAGACCGCGAAGGGGTTTGGCGCGCAGGAGCTTGGCCAGCAGACGCTCGGCAAGCTGGAGCGGTTCGTGACGCCGCGCTGAGATGGCGGATCCTTCGGCGCATGGGCCGGCGGGCGACCCCCCCGCCCTAGGCCGCCGGGAAGCGCTTCGCGAAATCCTCAGGCGGCAGCGCGGCGGAATTCGCGACGAAGCTGACGGTGTGGTAGGCGCCGGCGAGGGCGAAGATCTCTAACTGCTGCGCCGGTTCCCAAAGCTTCGCCGCGTCGGCCATCGTCTCCGCCGTCGCGCCGCCGCGGTCGCAAAGCTCGTCGACGAGGCGGATGAGCACCGCCTCCTCGGGGGACCAGGAGGGCGCGTCGGGGCCGCCATGGACCGTCGCCGCCAGCGCCGCCTCATCGAGCCCCGCCGCCTTTGCGAAGACGCGGGCATGGACGCCCCATTCGTATTCGCAGCCGTTCCGCGCAGTGACGCGGAGAATGACGATCTCGCGAAGCCGGACCGAGAGCGGGCTTTCAGCGTCGAGCAAGTTCGGCGCGCCCTTCTTCAGGAAGCGGAGGCTCTGCGCGACGGTGCGAAAAAGGGTGAGGATGTAGCCGTCCCGCTGCGGGTAATGGGCGAGGGCGGCGGCGACATCGGCCTCATAGGGCGCGTCGAGCGGGCGGAGCGGGCCGGGAATCGGGGCCTCCTCTGGCTGGGTGCGGCATTCTGGCGCCCTGCGGCGGGGCGTCGGCAAGCCGCTTCGAAAGTTGACGTTGCGTCCCGCTCGCCCCGTCCGCGCGGGCGCGGCCCTTTTCGAGATGGTCAGGGGCGAAGCAACGGCCCGCTGCGGCGCAAGATTGCGCCTCTTTGAGCCCGCCTCTATATCGGCCCTCCCCGGCGGGGACCGTCCGATGAACGGGCGGCCGGGCGGCCGGGGCGGGGAGAACGCCATGGCCGACCGCTCTCAGCTCGACGAGGACGCGCTCGCCTATCATTTCGCCGAGCCGGCGGGGAAGGTGGAGATCGTCGCCACCAAGCCGATGGCGACGCAGCGGGACCTTGCGCTGGCCTATTCGCCGGGCGTCGCCGCGCCAGTGCGGGCCATTGCCGCCGACCCGGAGACGGCGTTCGACTATACCAGCCGCGGCAACATGGTGGCCGTCATTTCGAACGGCACCGCGATCCTCGGCCTCGGCGATCTCGGCGCGCTGGCCTCGAAGCCGGTGATGGAAGGCAAGGCGGTGCTCTTCAAGCGCTTCGCCGACGTCAACGCCATCGACCTCGAACTCGACACCAGGGACGCGGACGAGTTCATCAACGCCGTGAAGCTGATGGGCCCCTCCTTCGGCGGCATCAACCTCGAGGACATCGCCGCGCCGGACTGCTTCGTCATCGAGCAACGCCTCCGCGAGATGATGGACATCCCGGTCTTCCACGACGACCAGCACGGCACGGCGATCATCTGCCTCGCCGGGCTTCTCAACGCGCTCCACCTGACCGGCCGGAAGATCGAGGAATGCCGGATCGTGCTGAACGGGGCGGGGGCCGCCGGCATCGCCTGCCTCGAACTCGTCAAGGCGCTCGGCGCGGCGCCGGAGAACTGCCTCGCCTGCGACACCAAGGGGGTGATCTGGCAGGGCCGCAAGGAAGGCATGAACCAGTGGAAATCCGCCCATGCCGCGCCGACCGAGGCGCGCACGCTGGCGGATGCGATGAAGGGGGCGGACGTCTTCCTCGGGGTTTCGGCGAAGGGCGCCGTCACCGCCGACATGCTCCGCTCGATGGCGCCGAACCCCATCGTCTTCGCCATGGCGAACCCCGATCCGGAGATCACGCCCGAGGAGGCCGCAGCGGTGCGCGGCGACGTCATCATGGCGACCGGCCGGTCGGACTATCCGAACCAGGTCAACAACGTGCTGGGCTTTCCCTTCATCTTCCGCGGCGCGCTCGACGTGAACGCGCGGACGATCAACGACGAGATGAAGATCGCGGCGGCGCAGGCGCTCGCCATGCTGGCGCGCGAGGACGTGCCGGACGAGGTGGCGGCGGCCTATGGGCGGCGCCCGGTCTTCGGGCCGGACTACATCATTCCGGCGCCGTTCGATCCGCGGCTCATCCATGTTGTGCCGCCGGCCGTCGCCACCGCGGCGATGGAGACCGGCGTCGCGCGCCGGCCGATCATCGACATGGACGCCTATCGCCAGCGTCTGCGCGCCCGGCTCGACCCGACGGCGAACATGCTGGAGGCGCTGGCCGCACGCGCGCGGGCCGAGCGGAAAACCGTCGTCTTCGCCGAGGGGCATGACGAGCGGGTGCTGCGCGCCGCCGTCGCCTGGGTCCGCGGCGGCTATGGCGAGGCGATCGTGGTCGGCCGCGAGGCGGACGTGGCCGAGCAGCTGACGAAGGCGGGGATGCCCGAAGCGGCCTCGGAGATCCGCGTCGTCAACGCCGAGAACACCGAGCACCTGGCCGAATACGTCGCCTATCTCTACGCGCGCATCCAGCGGCGCGGCTTTCTCGAGCGCGACTGCTATCGCCGCGTGGCGCGGGACCGGCACATCTTCGCCGCCTGCATGCTGGCCGCCGGCCATGCCGATGCGATGGTGACGGGCGTCACCCGGAAATCGGCCGTGCTGCTCGACGATATCGGCCGGGTCTTCGAGACGCGGCAGGGCCGGAAGGTGGTGGGCGTCTCGGTCGTCCTCGCCAAGGGCCGGACGGTGCTGGTGGCCGACACGATGGTCCACGAGATGCCGAACGGCGCCGAGCTCGCCGACATCGCCGAGCGGGCGGCGGAAGTGGCGCGGCGGATCGGGCTAGAGCCCAGGGTCGCGCTCCTCTCCTACTCCACCTTCGGCTATCCGGTGTCCGAGCGTTCGGAGAACCTGAAGGACGCGGCGCGCATCCTTGAAGAGCGCGGCGTCGATTTCGAGTTCGACGGCGAGATGGCGGCGCATGTGGCGCTGAACCCGAAGGCGATGGCGGTCTATCCGTTCTGCCGGCTGTCGGGACCGGCGAACGTTCTGGTGATGCCGGCGCGGCACTCCGCCTCGATCTCCACCAAGATGCTGGAGGAACTGGAGGGGACGACGGTGATCGGGCCGATCCTGACCGGGCTCGAACGGCCGGTGCAGATCGCCTCGAT
>CALFYQ010000434.1 GCA_937952085.1 uncultured Paracoccaceae bacterium
GGCGGCATCCCGATCGACGTTTTCTGCCAGAGCGGGCCGCCGCCCGCCGGGCTCTGGCTGCCCGACCAGGGCGTGCCGCCCTATCGCGGCCGGGGCTGAAGCTGAAACGAGAGCGGGCGGGCCAGCCGGCCCGCCCGCATGTCCCTCGTTCCGAAGGGATCAGATCGCGCGGCGCGCGACCCGATAGATGTCGGCCCGGGTGAGGCCGATATCGGTAAGCTCGGAGTCCGTGAGCTGAGACAGCGCAGAGACGGTCGAGCGGTACGACCGCCAGGCGCGCCAGCGCGTCACGAGGCCGGAGAAGAAACCGCCCAGCGCGCTGTCGCTGCGGGCGACGTGGGTTTCGGTGATGTAAGCCATGGTTGGCTCCTGCGTCCTTTCGATCACTATGGCGCTGCATATGATGCATAGGAGTGACGCGGACCAGTCATCGCCGCAGCAGTCCCGACATGCGCCATGCGCATATCATGTGACGAAACCGGCAACGTACCAGCGGCCCTGTCGAGCGCGTTTCGGGCAGTATCCGGTGTTTTCGATCAACCTTCATCAACCATCATTATGAAAATGGCGGCGCATCGCACGATGTGCGAAGCGCAAACCCTCCCCGCCATTACTTCAGCGCATGACGCGCGCCCCTAGCGGCGGCGCAACTCCCGCTCCAGCGCCTCGAGGAAGCGGGAGCGGTCGGTCTTCGAGAAGGGCCTCTGCCCGCCGCCCTGGCGCAGCGGGTTCGCCTCGCGGATCTGCGTCATCAGGTTCCGCGTGGCCAGCGCCGCGCCGACATTGCCGGCCGTCCAGACCTCGCCATCCGGCCGGATCGCCCGCGCCCCCGCCTTCACGCAGCGGTCGGCGAGCGGAACGTCGGCGGTGACGCAGATGTCCCCCGCCCCGATCCGCGCGGCGATCCAGTCGTCCGCGGCGTCGAGCCCGGAGGCGACGATCACCGTCTCGGCCAGCGGATGCGGGTTCGGCCGGAGCCCCCCATCCGCGACATAGACGACGCGCACGCCGTGCCGCGCGGCGACGCGCAGCGTCTCCTCCTTCACCGGGCAGGCGTCTGCGTCCACGTAGACCGTCATGACGCCTTCATAGGCGCCCGGCCGCGCCGCCACCAGCGCCGCGGGGCGCGGCGCTTCCGCGCCCGACCCGCACAAGTTTCCCGATGCAGAGAATGATGCGGACTGGATTCACCGATCCATAAGGCGTGCCGCATTACCGTTCGTATCCGGGCTGACGGCGCCGCGTATCCGCGCTCGGCCTTCATGCAAACGCGGAGCAACCATGATCAAGACCCGGCTCATCGCCACTTCCGCCGTCGCCTTCGCCCTGATGGCTTCGGCGGCCGCCGCCAACGAATTCGAGGGAACCCTCCGGAGCCTCGCTGAAAAGCAGCTCGCCGCGATGATGGCGGATCCCGCGATCGTCGCCGCCGTGCGCGCGCAGAACGAGGCGCACAAGGGCCTGACCGCGGCCCAGATCGACGCGATGGACCAGACCTGGCGCGCCGAAGTGGGTTCGGGCTCCTCGCCGACCATCGACAAGGTGAAGAACAGCCCCGTCTCCGACATGCTGCGCGAGATGGTGGCCAAGGCCGAGGGCCTCTACACCGAAATCATCCTGATGGACGATCACGGCCTCAACGTCGCCGTGTCCGAGACGACGTCGGACTACTGGCAGGGCGACGAGGAGAAGTGGCAGCTCACCTACGCCGTCGGCGCGGGCGCGGTCCATATCGGCGAGGTCGAACTCGACGAGTCGACCCAGATCTACCAGAGCCAGATCAGCATTCCCGTGGTCGACCCGGCGAATGGCGAGCTCATCGGCGCCGCGACCTTCGGCGTGAACGTGGAAGCGCTGGAATAACGAGCCCAATCGCTGAAACCGGGTTGCGCCGGCCGAAGGGCCGGCGCCGGGAGACTCACTCGATGACGCTTCGCCTCAAGATCGGCCTCGCGCTGGCGCTCGGCATTCTCATAACTTCCGTCACCGTGATCGGCGGCGCCATCTTCGTGTCGATGAGCGACGCCCGCGACGCGACGGCCGCCCGCGCGGCGGTGCTCGGCGGCCTCCTCGCAGAGAACGCCTCCGGCGCCGTCCGCTTCGGCAAGACCGAGGCGCTCGCGGCCGCCGCCAACGCGGTTCTCGATGCCTCGGCCGGGGAGGTCAGTTCGATCTCCTTCTTCAACCGCGAAGGCGGCCTCATCGCCATCTTCCCGGAGGGCGCCGCGGCGGAAAACGCAACGGCCGAGGCCGCGAAGGCGCTCGCCGCCGGCGCGGGCGCGTTCGACGGCGAGACGATGACGGCCGGCCAGATCGTGCGCTTCGGCAAGGAGAACGACATCGTCGGCGCGATCGCCGTCGAATGGAGCTGGGACGCGCTTCTCGCCAAGGAATTCGACGTCGTGATCGCGGACTTCACGCTGGCGAGCGTGATCAGCGCCGTGGTGATCGCCACGCTGCTCCTGATGCTCGACCGCATGGTGTTCCGCCCGTTCCGGGACCTCGGGGCCGCCGCCGTCGCGGTGACTCGCGGCGACAAGGGCGACCTGCCGCATGTCGACCGGAAGGACGAGATCGGCGTCGCGATGCGGGCGCTCGGGGTTCTGCGCGACAAGATCGACGCGAATGCGATGCTCGCGGAACGGATCGCGGACGGCGATCTCTCCGGCGCGGCGGTCCGCGATCGCGGCGACGACCGGCTCGGCGCCTCGATCGACGCCATGACGAAGCGCCTCGTCGGCGTGCTCTCGACCGCGGGCGACAGCGCCCGCGCGGTCGCCAGCCTCAGCGGCGACGTGGCCGAACTCGGCGGACGGCTGAAGGACGCCACCCACCGCCAGGCCGCCGCCGTGCATCAGGCCTCCGCAGCGGTCGAAGAGGTCGGCGCGACGATCCGGCGCTCGGCCGAGAACGCCGTCGAGACCGAGAAGATCGCCGCCCAGTCCGCCGCCAACGCGAAGGCGACCGGCGGCGCAGTGAGCGAGGCCATCGAATCGATGAAGCGGATCGCCGAGCGCATCACCGTGATCCAGGAGATCGCCCGGCAGACCGACCTTCTCGCCCTCAACGCCGCCGTCGAGGCCGCGCGGGCCGGCGAACAGGGCCGCGGCTTCGCCGTCGTCGCCTCGGAGGTGCGAAAGCTCGCCGAGCGGAGCCAGGTCGCGGCCGCCGAGATCAGCGAGCTCTCCGCAAGGACGGTCGCGGTCTCCGGCGAGGCCGGGCAGATGCTCGACTCGCTCGTCCCCGAAATTCGCCGCACCGCGGAGCTCGTCGCCGAAATCTCCGCCGCGGCGCGCGAGCAGAACATTGGCGCCGACCAGATCGCCAAGGCGATCCAGGAGCTGGAATCGGTGCTGAACCGCAACGCCGACACGGCGACCAAGTCGGTCGACCTTTCCGGCGACCTCGCGGCCCGCAGCGCCGAGCTCCGCGACACGATCAGCTATTTCAGGCAGGACGCGCCGGAGGCGGAGCGCGCCGAGGCGGAAGGCCCGGAGACGGACCGGATCGCCGCCTGACTGACGAAAGCGGGGCCCGCAAGGGGTCCCGCCTCCGGCCTTAGTAGACCACGACGCTCCGGATGCTCTCGCCCCGGTGCATCAGGTCGAACCCGTCGTTGATCCGGTCGAGCGGGAGGATGTGGGTGATCATCGGGTCGATCTGGATCTTCCCGTCCATGTACCAGTCGACGATCTTCGGCACGTCGGTCCGGCCCCTCGCGCCGCCGAAGGCGGTGCCTTTCCAGACCCGGCCGGTGACAAGCTGGAACGGCCGAGTGGAAATCTCCGCCCCCGCCGGCGCGACGCCGATCACCACCGAGACGCCCCAGCCCCGATGCGCGCATTCGAGCGCCGCGCGCATCACCTTCACGTTGCCGGTGCAGTCGAACGTGTAGTCGGCGCCGCCGATCTGGTCCGCGCCCTTCTTCGTCATGTTGACGATGTGCGGGACGAGATCCTCGCCCACCTCCGCCGCGTTGACGAAATGGGTCATGCCGAAGCGCTCGCCCCATTCCTTCCGCGCCGGGTTGAGATCGACGCCGATGATCATGTCGGCGCCGGCGAGCTTCAGCCCCTGGATCACATTGAGGCCGATGCCGCCAAGGCCGAAGACCACCGCCTTCGCGCCCGGCTCCACATTCGCGGTGTTGAGCACCGCGCCGACGCCCGTCGTCACGCCGCAGCCGATATAGCAGATCTTGTCGAAGGGCGCGTCCTCGCGGACCTTCGCCACCGCGATCTCCGGCAGGACGGTGTAGTTCGAGAAGGTCGAGCAGCCCATGTAATGAAAGATCGGGTCGCCATCGAGCGTGCGGAACCGCGAGGTGCCGTCCGGCATCAGGCCCTGGCCCTGGGTGGACCGGATCGCGGTGCAGAGATTGGTCTTGCGGCTGAGGCAGGACGGGCACTCGCGGCATTCCGGCGTGTAGAGCGGGATGACGTGGTCGCCCTTTTTTACGGACTTCACGCCGGGGCCGACATCCACGACCACGCCGGCGCCCTCATGGCCGAGAATGGCGGGGAAGATGCCCTCGGGGTCGGCGCCCGAAAGGGTGAACTCGTCGGTGTGGCAGATGCCGGTCGCCTTGATCTCGACGAGAACCTCGCCTTCCTTCGGCCCGTCGAGCTCGACTTCCGTCACCTCGAGCTTCGCCCCCGCCTTGGTCGCCAGCGCTGCGCGCGTCCGCATCTTGGTCCTCCCGTTCAGGCCTCGGCGGCGACCTTCGGCGGTTCCGCGCGCGCGGGCAAGCCCTTGCGCCCGGCGCCGAGCCTCGGGTGGAGCGTGCCGGCCAGAAGCCAGCCGCCGAAGAGCACGGCGCCCGCCGCGACGAAGACGCCAGGCAGCGGCGCGACGACGAGCACGAGCCGCACGAGGCCGGGCGTGACGATGCCGGAAACGTCCCGGAAGCTCGAATAGATCACCGCCATCTCGGTCCGCTCATGCGGACGAACCGCCATCAGGAACGGCAAACCGCCGGAAAGATCGAGCAGGATCAGGAAGAAGGCGCCGAGCGCGAGCCCGATCAAGGTGGCGATCGGCATGGGCGACAGGAGACCGCCGATGGTGAAGAAGAGCGCCGCGCCGGCGAAGCCCGCCCGCACCGCGAATCGAACGGAGCGGCGGCGCATCCAGCGCATCATCAGCGGCGTGATGAAGAGATAGGCGCTGGAGAGCGAGACGAAGGCGCCGCCGATCGTCTCGCCGAGCCCGGCCTCGACCGCGAAGATCGGCATGTAGACGACATACGCCCACCAGCCGGAGGAGCGGATCACCGCGAAGGTCCAGCCGGCGACGAGCCGCGGCTGCCGCAGGAACCGGGGCAGGAAGCGGAGCGGATTCGGCCGGCGCGCGGCCGGCGCGATCAGCTTGCCGTTGCCGAGCCGCATCCGCCAGAAAACCGCCAAGAGCGTCGCCGCCGCGCCCGCCGCGATGAGGAAAGGCGCCGGCTCCCAGAGCCGCCAGAGCGTGACGCCGAGCACCGGCCCGACCGTCCAGGAGACGGCGGAATAGAAGAGCCGCAAGGTCTCCGACCGGCCCAGTTCTGATCGGTCGATGAAGTCGAGCAGGTAGGCGTTGAAGCAGATGAAGATCGTCACCACGCCCACATTCGTCATCGCGAGGCCGAGCGGGGTGAGGCGCGGCCCGCCCTGCATCGCCGTCAGCGCGCCGGCGGCGAGGAGGAGCGCGCCGAAGGTGAAGGTCCAGCGGCGGGTGAGGAGCCGCGCCACCGTCGGCACCATCAGCGCGCAGCAGAGCGAATTGAGGCCGATCAGGAAGTAGACTTCGGACACCCGCTCCGCCTCGCCGAGGGCGCGGTACATGGCGAGCGGATAGACCGAGAGCATGATCGCGCGGGCCGTCGCCTCGATCGCGGCCAGCGCCGCGAAGCCGCGCACGCCGGGGGCGGGCGCGTGGCGCAGAAGTTCGGGAACGCGCCGCTCATGCGCCGCCATCGGAAGGTCCTTTCCGCGCCGTGATGCGCCCGGCCGCGGCGCGCGTCGAGTCGGGATGCGGCGCCGGTCGGCGCGGGGCGTCGCGTTCGGCGCATCGCCGGCTTGACGGGTGGGCGGCGGGGCCGCCTCCTGCCGCCGGCCGGAGACGGGAGGGCGCGCGATGGCGCCGGAACGCACCCCCCTCGCGCGGGAGGAGCCGCGCCTCGACGCGCTCGCGGCGCTGATGGAGAAGATGCAGGCGCATCACCGCGTCCCCTGCCCTTCGCGCGCCGAGATCGTCGCCGGGCTCCGCGCCCGGCCGGCGGGCGCAGAAATTCTGGTCGTGTCAGAGGGGACGGCGGTTCTCGGCTTCGCCGCCTGGTCGGCGGCCTATCCCGGCCCCGGCCTGCGGCCCGGCGCGTTCCTCAAGGAGCTCTATGTCGCGAAAGCCGCGCGCGGCCATGGGCTTGGCAGGCGCTTGATGGCGGCGCGGGCGGCGGAGGCGCGGGCGCGCGGCCTCGCGCGGATCGACTGGACGGCGGACCCGGAAACCCCTGCGCTGCTCGCCTTCTATGACCGGCTCGGCGCCGCGCGGCGGCCCGAAAAGCTCTTCTACCGGCTCGACGGGGCCATGCTGGAGCAATTGGCGGAGTGAGGCGTCATGGGCCGGCGAGGCGCCATTTCCCGTCGGGGATATCCACCTCGACGGTGATCGCCGCGGCGCAGAGGATCGCGTCGGAGCCGTCCGGCGCGCCGAGCCCCGCGGCGGAGACGCCGCCCTCTTCCGCGATCACCTCCACCGTCCCGTAGGGCGCGAGGGCGGCCACGGCGCCGCGGTCCACCGCGCCGGGGTTCGGCACGCCGAGCCGGATCGTCACCCGCATCGTCTTCGGGTTGAGCTTCAGCGCGCCGAAAAGGGAGAGCGAGGAATGGCGGAGCGCGTCCTCCACCGCCCGTTTCGCGGCCTTGGTCGGGTCGCCGCCGTGAAGATCGGCGCCCATGCCGGTCTCGATGATGATGCGCCGGAGGCTCATTCCGCCCGCTCGATGTCGAAGGAGACGGAAACGACGGCGTTGGCGATCAGCGTCGCGCCGCCCGGCTTCACGGCGCGGAGCCCGCCCTCGACCGGCTCGACCGTCACCGTTCCGTAGGGGAAGGCGGAGGCGACCTCGGCCCGATCCACCGCGGCGGCGTTCGGCACGCCGATCCGCACGTCGATCAGCATCGCCTCCTTCGGGAAGCCGAGCGCATCGGCCACGGTGAGGGCGTGGCGATGCAGCGCGTCGAGCGCGGCGCGGCGCGCGGCCTTGGTCGGGTCCTCGCCCCGGAGGTCCACCCCCATGCCGAACTCGACCGCGACCTGACGCTTCATGCGGCGGACGCTAGCCGAGGCCGGTGGGCGACGCCAGCGCGCTCAAGGCGCAAGCAGGAGTCGGTCGACGACATCGTGAGCGAGAGCGCGGAACGCATCCGGCGACCAGCCGCGCTCGACGACGAGCCTCCGCCATGCGGTCGGGTGCACGGCGCTCCAGATCGCGTCCGCCGCATCCCCGGCGCTCCAGCGGCACGGAAGCCCACCCTTCGCGGCGACATCGCGGAGGATCAGCGCAAAGCCGTTCCGCACCGCGCCGATCAGCCGGGCGTTCCAGACGCGCGCGGCGTCCTCGTCGGTGAGCGAGGCGGCGTCGAGCAGGATGCCGACCGGGTAGATCTCCGGCAGGTAGTCGAGCCAGGCGTCGACATAGCGGTGCAGACCGGCCGCGCTCCCCCCGGCCGCCTGGCGCGCCGCGACGATGCGGGCGACATGGTCGGTGCTCGCGTCCTTCCAGTCCGTCATCGCGACAAGAAGGCCGCCACGCCCGCCGAAGGCGAGGTATAGGGTCTGCCGGCTCACCCCGGCCTCGCGGGCGATCTCGACCAGGGATAGATCGACGCGGCCGGAGCGCTCCATCAGCCGCCAGGCGCACTCGAGGATCGCGTTGCGGGTCGCGTCCGGGATCGGTCGCTCCGATTTCACTTTACACCTGTAAACTTCCGGCTCACTTTACGCCTGTAAATCACAAGGAATCGCCAGATGCCAACCGAAACCGCCGTGCTGATCCATATCGCCGCCGGGTTGACGGCGCTCGTCCTCTACTGGTCCCCGCTTCTTACGCGAAAGGGCGGCGGGGCGCATCGCGCCGCCGGGCGCGCTTTCATGCGATGGGTCGCGCCGCTTCTTCTCACCGTTCCGCCTGTGATCGTCGCAGGGGCGGGGCGCATGGGGCCGCCGGAAATCGTGCAGTTCGCCTATCTCGCGCTCTGCGTCGCGACGGTCGCGCATGTCGGCTGGCGGGCCGTCGCGCGGAAGGCGGATCTCGCGGCCTTCCGTAGCGGCGCGTTCCGCATTCTCGGCCCGCTCCTATTCGCGAGCGGCGGCGCGCTTCTCGCGATCGGCATCGGGAAATCGGCGCCGCTGCCCGTCGTCTTCTCCAGCATCGGGCTCGGCTTCGGCGCGGCGATGATCCGCTTCACGAGGATCGAGCGGCCGACCGCGAACTGGTGGCTGGTCTGGCACCTCAACGCCGTCTGCCTGCTCTTTTCCGCGGTGCACGGCACGCTCGCCATGGTCGCATGGCGGCACTTCGTCGATCCGCAGGCGGGAATGGCGGTTCACGTCGCCGCGCAACTTGGCGGGCTCGCCGCCGCGCTCGCGCTCCGGCTTTGCATGGGTCGGCGCTGGCGCGCGCCGATCTTCGGCGATGCGGCGCGGCCGGGCGCCCCGCTCCTCCCGGCCTGAGCTATTTCGACGTGGCGACGTAGACGCCGTTCCAGTCCGGCGGGGGCGGCGCAGCGCGATACTCTGCGATCCGCTCGAGGAAGACGTCGGCGAGGCCCTGCGGGTCGAGCGAAGCGAGCTTGATCCCGGCGGCGCGGCGATAGGCGGCCTCGGCGCGGTCCCAGTCCTGGGCGCGGTAGGCGGCGTTGCCCTCCTCCACCGCCGCGCGGAGGGCGAGATAGGCCTCGTCGCCGAGCAGGTCCGCCTCGCCGACCACGGTCCAGATCGGCTCCGGCTTGGAGCGGCCCTTCACCGCCACCGCGTCCACCGGGATCAGCGCGAAGGCGTGGTCGACGCCCAGCGCCGTGTTGTTGCCGATGCAGTTCCAGAGCCCGTACTGCTTGGTGATGCCTTCGAGACGGGAGGCGAGGTTCACCGCGTCACCGATGCAGGAATAGTCGAGCCGCATCTTCGAGCCCATCGCGCCCACCGCGCAGGGACCGGTGTTGACGCCGATGCCGATGTCGATCTCGGGAAAGTCCAGCGTGCGGAAGCGGGTGTTGATCGCCTTCAGCGCATCCTGGAACTGGAAGAGCGCCAGCACCGCCTGCTCCATGTGGAGTGGCGATTTCCGCGGCGCGTTCCAGAACGCCATGATGCAGTCGCCCATGTACTTGTCGATCGTGCCAGAGTTGCGGATCACCACGTCCGTCAGCGGGGTCAGGAACTCGTTGATGAAGAGGATGGTCTGCTGCGGCGTCATCTTCTCGGTGATGGTCGAGAATTTCCGCACGTCGCAGAACATGATCGAGAGGTCGCGAAGGTCGCCGCCCGGCGTGAGGTAGCGCTCCGGATCCTCCGCGATCTCCTCGATCACGTCGGGCGACATGAAGTGGGAGAACTGGTTGCGGATCGCCCGCTTGTCCGCATCGGCGCGGACGTAGTTGTAGACTGTCAGCGCGCCCCAGGGGAGGAACACGCCGAGCGCCGGATAGACCGGGCCGAGCAGGAAGCCCGACATGTCGAAGGCGAACCAGGAGGCCGCGGCCACCGCGCCGGCGCCGATTAGCGCTGCGAGCCCGGCCAGCATGGTGCGGTTGTAGGCGAGGAGCAGCGAGGCGACGGCGCCCATCAGGAGGATGAAGAACCGTTCGAGCCCGACGCCCCAGTCGGGCTTCGAGATGAAGACCGGCTCGCCGAGCCGCGCCATGTCGGCCTCGAGTTCGGCGATCTTCGCCTCGGCGGCGACCTTGTCGTCGCCCGTCAGGGTCGGCAGCGCCTTCACCAGTTCGTCGCGATAGGCCTCCCGGTCCTGCTGGAAGAACTTGGCGATGATCTGCTCGGCCAGCTCGGCATGGACGTTCACCCCCGCCGCGGCGGTTTCGAACGGCGTCGCCACGAGGTCGAGCAGGCCGGGCGCCGAGGTGCCGACGAAGACGACCTTGCCCGCCACCTTGGCGGCGACCTCCGCCGGGATTTCGTCCGACCCGATCAGGTCCGCGGCGGAAATCACCCGCTCCGCGCGCGTCGCCGAGTTGCCGGAATAGTAGACGTAGAGGCCGCCGTCGGCCTCCACCGGAATCTCCATCGGCCCGACCCGCATCGAGGCGACGCCGACGCCGGTCGCGCCATATTCGCCGCTGGCGTCGTTCGACTTCACGAGGATCGAGCCGGCCTGGAAGCCGACGCGGATCGCCTCGAGCGCCAGGGTCGGCACGATCTGCTCCTCGACGCGGGTGAGAAGCGGGACGCGGCGGATGATGTCCGCCCGCTCCGAGCCGAGCGAAAAGTTGCCGACGCCGGAGGCCGCCTGCGAGAGGAGCGGCAGGTTCACGTTGGCGGAACGGAATTCGGGGATCGCCGGCCGCGGGTCGGAGCCCGAATAGGAGATGCCGGCGCGGATCGGCGGGCGGCGGCCGTCCGGATCGTTGTTGAGGATGACGCCCAGCACCACCGGCGCCTCGGCGATCGCCCCGGCGAAGACGGCGTCATGGTCGCGCAGCGTGTCGTCGAGCTCCGCCTTGGCGGAGGGGTCGTATTTGCGCCAGCTCTCGACCACGCGCTGTGGCGAGGTGCGGTCCGGCTCCGCGAAGACGACGTCGAAGGCGATGGAGAGGGCGCCGAGCTCCTTCAGCCGCATCACCAGCGAGGCGAGTTCGGTCCGCGGCCAGGGCCATTGCCCGAGCGCCGCAAGGCTCCGCACGTCGATGTCTACGACGACGACCGGCACGGATTCGTCCACCTGCCGGGGCTTGGCCTGCTGGAACTGGTCGAAGGCGGCCTCGTTGATCGAACGGAGGCCGGTGAAGTCCTGCACCTGGAGGAAGAGGACGAGGCCGGTGACGCCGAGCCCGTAGAAGAACGGGCGCCACCGGAAATCGGTGCGCCGCCGCGCATTGATCTTCTTCTCGCGCCGCCGGAGCCGGCGCCAGACACGCCAGAGCCGGTACGGATTGCGCCACTTCATTCTGCGCCCACCCCCGGGATGAGGCGAAACCCTATCCGGCGCGGCAGGGTCGCGCCAGAGTTCGGAAGGCGGCTCGAAGCTCTCATGGCGCAAGGGACGTGCTCCGCATCACAGCAGCGCGGATCATGGCCCGAAAGATGGTTCCCATCCGGTGAACGGCGCGCGCGCCGCCGCACGCCTTGCGCAATTCCCGCCCGGCATTAAGAGGTTTACGGAGGGCGCACGCGGCCCGGAAGCGAACGACAAAGCGGGGGGAATGGCGTGAAACTGGCGATTGCGACGGCGTTTCTGGGACTGGCGTTTCTCTCATCGGGCTGCGCGACGATCACGAAGGGCTCGACCGACACGGTGACGGTCGACACCCGGCCGCCCGGCGCGACCTGCGCGCTGAGCCAGGCGGGCGTGACGGTGGCCTATGTGAACCCGACGCCCGGCACCGTGCAGGTGGAAAAGAGCAAGAACGACATTTCCGTCCGCTGCGAACGGGAGGGCTTTCAGCCGGCGGTCGGCGTCCTCTCCTCCGAGCTTGAAGGGATGACCTTCGGCAACATCCTCTTCGGCGGGCTGATCGGCGTCGCGGTCGACGCCTCCTCGGGGGCGCTCAACAAGTATCCGCCGATGGTGCAGATCGTGATGGTGCCGGACCAGTTCCGCGACGAATTCGAGCGCGACCGGTTCTTCGACGACCGGCTGCGCGACATCGACCGCGCGCATGAGGACGCGGTCGCCAGCATCCGCCGCTCCTGCGGCCAGAACGCGGACGAATGCCAGAGCCGGCTCGCCCGCGCCGACGACTCCCGCGCGGAGGCGGTGGCGCGGATCGGCGCGCAGCGCCTCGCGGCGGTGGTCGGAAACGGCTAGGCCGGCAGCGGCCCGAGCTTTCGCGCCCGGAGCCGCTCGAAGGCCGGGCGCGCGGCCTCGACCAGCGGGCGGAGCGCGGGGCGGAGCGGCGGCGGCGGGTCCGGCGGCGTGAAGCCGGTGGAGGCCTCGACGGCGCGATACCAGTGCGGCGCCCAGGCGCCGTCGGTCTCCCGCCGTCCGGGCGCCCAGCGGAGCATAGCCGCATCCCACGGGATCTCCAGCGCGGCGCAGAGGGCGCGGAGCATTCCCTCCGGGTCCGAACGGATGTCCTCCGCCTCGATCACCGGCGGGGTGCGGCCGGTGCGCCGCTCGATCTCGGCGAGGATCGCATCGGTCTGCGGCACGCCGAGATCGTCCAAGGTCGGGTCCGGCCGTCCGGCGTCGAAGCTGGCGGCGACGCGGGCCGGATCCCGGATCAGCAGGAAATGACGGAAGCCCGCCATCCAGCCGAGCGGGAAGCCGGCGATCATGTGATGCGCCATGTGCTTCTGGTGCCAGATCGGCCGGCCGCCGGGGACAGGGCCGGAAATGAGCCGCGCCACCGCCTCCGGGTCGCTCTCATGCGCCGCCAGCGTCTCCTCCCGCATCGGGTGGGGGACGCCGGTGGCGGCGAGGTAGGGGGCGAAGAAGGGCTCGTCGAGCACCGCGCAATCGGCCCGCGCGCCGAAGCTCCGCATCATGGCGGTGGAGAGGTTGCGGGGGCCGGACCACATCGCGATCCGGATCGGCTCAGCCATCGCGGCCCTCGCAATGGCGAGCCTGGATCGAGAGATAGGCGCCGCGGAGCCGCTCCGTCACCGGGCCCGGAAGCGCCGGCGCCTCGGCGGCCAGCGCCGGGCCGAGAACGCGCCCATCCACCTCCCGCACCGGGGTGAGGCCGGCGAAGGTGCCGGTCACGAAGGCCTCCTCGGCGGTGTAGACGTCAAAGAGCGAGAAGCGCTTTTCGAGCACCGTCAGGCCGAGTTCCCGCCCCGCCTCGATCGCCGCGCGGCGGGTAATGCCGCCGAGGCAGTAGAGCCCGTCCGAGGTCCAGATCTCGCCGCCCTTCACGATGAAGAAATGCGTCGAGTTGCAGGTGGCGACGGCGCCCGAAGGGTCCAGCATCAGCGCCTCGTCGGCGCCCGCCTTGGCCGCCTGGATGCAGGCCTGGATGCAGTTCAGCTTGGAATGGGAGTTGTATTTCTGGTCCTGCGCGTCGGGCGCGGTGCGGCGGATCGTCGAGGTGAAGAGCGAGAGGCCGCGCGGGTTCGCCGCCGCCGCCTTCCATTCCGGGATGATCACCACGTTCGGCGCGGAGACGACGACCCGCGGGTCCTGGTAGGGCGTCGCGCGCAGGCCGCGGGAGACCATCAGGCGGATATGGACGCCGTCCTCCATCCCGTTCGCCTCGACCACGTCGAAGATGCGGGCGCGCATCTCGGCGGGCGGGATCATGTTCTCGAAATCGAGGCCGCGGGCGCCGCCATAGAGGCGTTCGAGATGGCGGGTGAGGAAGGGGATGCGGCCGCCCTTGAGGCGGAGCCCCTCCCAGATGCCGTCGCCCAGCATGAAGTTGGAATCGAAGACGGAAATCACCGCCTCCGCCCGCTTCACCAGCGCGCCGTTGACCGAGACGAAAACGGTCTCATTGCGAGGGTCGGCGGCGTAGGCGTGCGCGCCGTAGCTCATGGCCGGCCCGCCGCGCACGATGCTGCGTAAAGGTTGGGAGCCCCGGTCATCTCGCCTCCTGGTTCGGTGGCGACCCTGCGCCCGGAGGCGGGCCGGGCGCAAGCCCGGCGAAAGCGAACGGCGCCCGGCAGGGCCGGGCGCCGCACTACGTCGTTGGAAAGGCTCAGGCCTTCGCGGCGGAACGCTTGCGGCCGACGAAGCCGAGGCCGGCGAGGGCGCTGATCAGCGCGAGCGCCGCCGGCGGAACCGGGACCGCCGAGGTGGCGAGGCGCGCGTACTCGAACGCGTCGTTCGCGGACGAGAAGATCACCTGGTCGAAGAGGAAGTTGGTGATCGTCGTGTTGACGAAGCCGGTGCCCGGCGTCGGCGGGTTGGCGACGTTGGTGCCCGAGAGCGCGAACACGAGCTGCCCGTCAAGCAGGAAGCTGAGCGTGTTGTAGCTGTCCGGCGAGCCCCACATCAGGCTGAACGAGCGCTGGTCGCGCGCGAAGTCGTAGGTCGCGGTCGCGCCGGCCGAAACCGAGTTGTACTGGGCGAGCGGGTCGTTCTCGAAGACCGTGTTGTCCCAGGGCGAACGCGAGTTCGGCGGCGTCGGGTCGAACACGTCGCCGCCAGAGGCGTCGGTGCCGACGAAGTTGAGACGCACGATGCCGGTCGTCGACGTCGGGGTGGCGACGGGGCCGTCCGGCGTCGGCAGCGTGAAGTCGAACGAAACGACGGGAACGGCATGAGCGGCGGCGGCGCCAAAAAGGGTCGCCGCGGCGGCGAAGCCCGCCACGAGGTTGCGAGTCATGGATTGTCTCCCCACAAATCTACCGGACGGAACATCCGCCGGGCACTGACCACAGACAAAGGGGCGAACCCACCAGCATCCCCGCCGCGCCCCGAATCAAGTCCGGCGAGGATTTTTCACAGATAGAAGATATCTTTATTCGCGTAAATTGCAAAAAGTCTCATTCTTCCCCTTGTTGCAGGTAATTACGGTTAACAACTTCCGGGCATATCTTACGTCGCGTCAGGCCGCACCGCATCGGGCTCCGCCGCCGCGAAGGCGTTGAGATGCAGGCAATGAGCCTCGATCTCGCGCAGTGTCGGGAAGGGCGTCAGGTCCACGCCCCAGCGCCGCGCATTGTAGAGTTGCGGCGCGATCACGATGTCGGCGAGGCCCGGCGCATCGCCATGCGCGAAACCGCCGGCGCGCCCTTCGGCCACCATCGCCTCGACGCCGACGAGGCCCTTGCCGATGAAATGGTCCATCCAGGCCTTCATCGCATCCGGCGCGCCGCCGGTGGCGTGCCGCGCCGGCGACATGTTGCAGATCGGCGCGATCTCCATGGCGATGGCGTGGGCGATGGCGCGCACCCGCCGCCGGCCGGCCGGGTCGGGCGGCAGGAACGGCGCGGCGGGCCGCGTCTCGTCGAGATATTCGCAGATCGCGAGGGACTGGGTGAGGACGAGCCCGTCGATCTCCAGCGTCGGCACGAGGCCCTGCGGGTTCCGCCCGAGATTCTCCGCCGCCGACTGCGCACCGGCCAGAAGGTCCACCGGCCGGGACTCGTACTCGATCCCCTTCAGGTTCAGCGCGATCCGCACCCGGTAGGAGGCGGACGAGCGCCAATAGTCCCAGAGCACCGGCTTCATCGCGTTCCTCCGTCGCCTGCGAGCCGGTCGATCACCGCCGAAAGCGGGACGACCGCAACCCCTTCGCCGCCCTTCACGGCGATCCAGCGGCGCACGCCGGCGATCACCGAAGGCGTCGCCGCGCCGACCGCCACCGCGGCGCCGCGCTGGCGCGCCTCCAGCGCCGCGAAGTCGAGCGAGAAGAAGACGAGGTCGGCCGCCGCGTCCCGGTCGATCCGCCGGCCGAGCGGCGCCGCCGGCAGGCCCTTTGAGCGCGCCGCGCGGTAGACCGGGCCGCCGCCCTCGAAGCCGATGTCGAGCATCGCCCAGCCGCCCGCGCCGATCTCGTCGAGCGCCGCCTGGGTCGGCGTGGCGGCCGCGCCGAAGACGGCGCCGATCACCGGCCCGGCCTCGCCCAGCCCCTCGAGCGGCCCGGCCGAAAGCGCCTCGAGCCCCGCGTCATGGGCGGCCGAGGCGATGGCGGCGGCCTCCGGGCCCGGCGCGGCGGCGACGGCCACCGGGGCGCCGAAGCTCAGGGCCGCGTCGATGGTCGAACGGTCGGCGCCGAGGAGGACGATGGAAAGAAGCGGCTTGTCCGCCGGCGCCTCGAAGGGCTGGCGATAGGCCGCGAGCCCGGCGAGGCCGGGCTCCGCTTGCGCCGTGGCGGGCTCGGCCGCCGGCTCCGGCTCGGGAGAGAGGACGACGCGGGGCGTCTCCGGCTCCGGCTCGGCCGCCGGCTCCGGCTCGGGCGTCGGCTCCGGCGCGGCGGGGCTCGCGGCGGCGGCCTCCGGCGCCGCGGCGGCCGGCGCGGGCTCGGCCGGGGCGGCCGGCGGGGCCGCAG
>CALFYQ010000435.1 GCA_937952085.1 uncultured Paracoccaceae bacterium
CTGGACCTCGCATGATCGCTCACCGTCGCATCCGTCCCTTCAATACCAAGCACACCTATCCCGAGCAGAAGCTCGACAACGACCTCGCACAGGCGGTGGTCTCAGAGGGCCGCACGGTCTGGCTCCGCGGCCAGTGCCCGCAGGAACTCGACGGCGGCGCCAATGTAGGCGTGGGCGATCCGGTCGCGCAGGCGCACAAGGTGATGCAGAACATCATGCAGTTGCTCGACGAGGCGGGGTCGAAGCCCGCGCATATCGTCAAGCTCGTGGTCTATCTCACAGATGTGCGGCACCGCGAGGCGATCTACCGGGTGATGGGCGAGTATATCCGCGGCGTGCACCCGGTCTGCACCGGGCTCGTCGTCGTCGCGCTCGCGCGGCCGGAATGGCTGGTGGAGATCGACGCCACCGCCGTGATCCCGTCCCACGAATGACCGCCTCCGCATGACCTTCGCCATCGTCGCCCGTTGCGCGGGAACCGGGGCCTTCGGCGTCGCCGTCGCCTCTTCCTCGCCCGCCGTCGCCGCCCGCTGCGCTTATGCCGAGGCGGGCGTCGGCGCCGCGACCAGCCAGAACGTGACCGACCCGCGGCTCGGCCCGCAGGCGCTCCGCCTGATGCGGGACGGGGCGTCGGCGCCGGAAGCGGCCGCGATCATCGCCCGGACCGCGCCCTTCGCCGAATTCCGGCAGGTGCTCGCCGTGGACGGCTCGGGGCGCGCCGGCATCCATTCCGGCGCGAAGTCGCTCGGCGTCCATTCCGAAGCGACGGACGAGAACGTCGCCTGCGCCGGCAACCTTCTCGCCAACGAGGGCGTGCCGGCGGCGATGGCGGCCGCCTTCGCCGCGGCGAAGGGCCCGCTCGGCGACCGGATCGTCGCCGCGATGCAGGCGGCGCTGGCGGCGGGCGGCGAGGCCGGGCCGGTCCATTCCGCCGGCATGAAGATCGTCACCGACGTCCCCTGGCCGGCCGCCGACCTGCGGGTGGACTGGACGGAGGGCTGCCCCATCGCCGAACTCGCCGCCCTCTGGGAACGGTGGAAGCCCGAGATGGAGGCCTATCGCACCCGCGCCCTGAGCCCTGAGGCGGCGCCGAGCTACGGGGTTCCCGGCGATGAATGAAAGGCTGGCGGCGCTGGCGGCGGAGCTGAAAGCCGTCGCCGGCGCCCCGGCCGAAGCGCCGCTCTGCCTCTCCGGGCGGCACTATGTGGACCCTGACCTTTTCGCCGCCGAATGCGCCGGGCTCCTCCGCCGCGGATGGCACTGTCTCGGCCGGCAGGACGAGGTTCCCGCGCCGGGAGACTGGTTCACCACACGCCTCCTCGGCGAGCCGCTCCTCATCGTCCGCGGCGATGACGGAGCCGTGCGGGTGCTGGCGAATGTCTGCCGTCACCGCTCGATGCCGCTGGTCGAAGGCAAGGGGACGGCGAAGCGCTTCGTCTGCCGCTACCACGCCTGGAGCTATGCCCGGGACGGCGCCCTCGCCTCCGCCCCGCGGATGCCGAAGGAGCGGGTGGCGAGCTGCCGGCTCCACGAATTCCGCTCCGAATGCTGGAACGGCTTTGTCTACGTCAACCTTTCGGGCGACGCCGCGCCGCTCGCGCCCCGGCTCGGCAGGCTTGAGGCGCTGATCGGCTGCTACGAGCCGGAGCGGATGACGATCCGCCATGTCGAGGAGGAGGACTGGCGCTGCAACTGGAAGCTTCTCGTCGAGAACTTCATGGAGGCCTATCACCTCTCCGTCGTCCACCCCGAGACACTGCATCCCTACACGCCGACCGGGCTTAGCCGCTATGCGATGGCTGACGAGGCCTTCACCTCCTACATCGCCCACTATCCCGAGACGATCGCGCAGCGCTTCGGCGGCGCCGCCGGCCTCACTCGGGAGGAGCGCTACCAGTCCCGCCTCTTCTGCCTCTACCCCGCGCAGGTGGCGAGCCAGTCGGCGGGCCTTCTCGTCTCCCTCTCGCTCCAGCCGGTCGCGGTCGATCATGTCCATGTGCGATGGACCTTCTCCGCCCATGAGAACGAGACGGACGAGGCGCGGCTCTCGGCCGCCGTCGATCTCTGGCGCGAGGTGAACCGGGAGGACCGGGAGAAGCTCGAAGCGATGCAGGCCGTCCTCGGCTCCGTCGCGGCGACTTCCGGCCCGCTCGGCCCGCCGGACCTCGAAGGCACGATCCAGGACTTCCAGCGTTATCTCGCCGCCGCCGGCTAAGGCGTCTCAGTACCAGCCGCGCGGCGCTCCTGAGCCAAGCATCTCGTCATAGACATCCACCCGCCGGTCCCGCAGGACCTGGTTGAACTCGTTCCAGTTCCGCTTCCGCCGCGCATCTGAAAGGTTGGCATCGGCGTAGAGGATCGCCTCCTCCGTCGCGCTCGCCGGGCCGACGAGCGGCCAGCCGTCGCAGCCGACGATGAGGCTCCGGCCGAGGAAGGGCTGGCCGCGTTCGACGCCGACCCGGTCCGCCGCGGCGATGAAGATCGAATTGGCGTGGGCGGCGGCCATGACGAGGAGGGTCGACATCTCCAGCCCGTCCTTCGACTCGTTGTGGACCGGAACCCAGTTCGTCGGGACGCAGACGATATCGGCGCCCTGGAGCGCCATCAGCCGATAGGTCTCCGGAAACCAGCCATCATAACAGACGCAGATCCCGATCCGGCCGATCCGCGTCGGATAGACCGGCAGGCCAATATCGCCCGGCTCGAAGAAGAGGGTTTCTTCGCCCCATAGATGGAGCTTCCGATAGCGGCCGATGAACCCCTCCGGCCCGATCAGCACGGCGGAATTGAAGAGCCGGTCGCCGTCCCGCTCGGCGATGCCGGCGACGAGGAAAAGCCCCCGCTTCGCCGCCTCCGCCATCCAGGCCCGGCAGGTCGGCCCGGCGGGCATCTCTTCGGCGAGGGCGAAGGCCTCCTCCCGCGTCTCGAAGACGTAGCCGGTGCTGCAAAGTTCCGGCAGGACGACGAGGTTCGCGCCATGCCCCGCCGCCCGCTCGATCAGCGAGAGGCTGTGCGCGAGGTTCCACGCCGTCTCGCCGATTCTCGGCTCCATCTGCGCGACGGCGATGCGGATTGCGGCTTCGGGTTGCTTCATGGGGGCCTCCTGCGGCGAAGATAACCGCGCGCCCGGCCGGGGCGCGAGGCGCAGATGGCCGCGCTGCCCCCTTCAGCCCGCCGCGCGTTCCGCCTGATAGCGCTCGAAAAGCCGCGCCACCGCCTCGGCGCCCGGGTCATTCCAGCCGGCGAGCTTGTCCTCCCCGACATAGCTCGCTCGCCCGGCCTTCGCCCGGGTGATCGTGGCGGTGAGGTCCGCGCCCTGCCGCGCCGCCGCGGCGGCGGCGGGCAGCCCGTCATGGAGCGCGTCGAGCGCCGGGGCGAGGGCGTCGATCATGGTCCGGTCGCCCGGCTTCGCGCCGCCGACCTGGCGCACCCGGTCGAGCCCGGCCTTCAGCGCGTCGATCGGGTCCTTGCCGCCGGCCGAAGCGTCCCCCGCCGCGGCAAAGAAGATCGCGAGAAGGACGCCGGAAGAGCCGCCCATGGTCTGGCTAAGCTCGAGCCCTACGGCGCGGTAAAGCTGCGTCAGGTCCGCCAGCGGCAGACGGTCCAGCGCCTTCACCAGCGCGCGGGCGGCGGTGGCGAGGGTCGAGCCGGTGTCTCCGTCGCCCGACTTCGCGTCGAGCGCGTTGAGATCGGCTTCGGCCTCGATGAGGATGGCGCAGCAGCGCTCGATCATCGCGCGGCGGGCGTCGTTCTTCGACGGGAGCGGCTGGATCGGCGTCAGCCCGTCGGGCAGCGGCAGCACCGTCACCTCGCCGACGGCGTGGCAGCCGGTCCAGGCGTGCGGCGCGACATGGGCGACCAGCGCCGCCTCGTCCGCCTTGCTGACCGGCATGAGCGAGACCGAAAAGCCCTGCATGTCGAGCGAAGTCATCAGCGGCGCAGGCCCGACCATCCAGCGGATCTGCCCGCCGATGCGGGAGCGGGCCAGTTCCTCCGCCAGCACCGCCATCTCGAGCGGCGTCGCGCCGCCAAGGTTGTTGAGGAGGGCGACATGCGGGCCCGGCTTGATGTGGGGCTCGAGCCGCTCCACCACCATCTCCATCGCCGCGCGAGCGCCGGAAAACTCCACCTGCTCCACCCCCGCCTCGCCATGGATGCCGAGGCCAAGCTCCGCCTTGCCGGCGCCGATCCGGTTCTCCTTCGGCGAGCCCGGCACGGTGCAGGTGTCGAGCGACATGCCGATGGAGACGACGCCGGAAATCACCCGCCGCGCCGCCGCCTCCACCGCGGCGAGATCGGCGCCCTGGTCGGCCAGCGCCCCGGCGATCTTGTGGACGAAAAGCGTGCCTGCGACGCCGCGCGCCTGAGGCAGGTCCGGCAGCGCCACGTCGTCGTCCACCACCACCATGGCGACGCGGTGGCCGAAGGCGCGGGCGCGCTCTGCGGCTAGGCCGAAATTCAGCCGGTCCCCGGTATAGTTCTTCACGATCAGGAGGCAGCCCGCCTTGCCGGTGACGGCGAGGATGCCGGCGAGCACCGCGTCCACAGAAGGCGAGGCGAAGACGTCGCCGCAGACCGCCGCGGTCAGCATCCCCTGCCCGACGAAGCCGGCATGGGACGGTTCGTGACCCGAGCCGCCGCCGGAGACGAGGGCGACCTTGGAACGGTCCCAGTCCGTCCGCACCACGACCTTCACATGCGGATAGCCGTCGAGCCGCGCGAGCCGGCCGCCGGCCGTGCGCAACGCGCCGTCGATGGCCTCTGTCACCAGCGACTCCTTCGCGTTGATGAACTGGCTCATTTGGGCCTCCTCAGCCGATGCGCGCGCCGGTCGCGTCGAAGAACAGCGGGTTGCGGGGCTCGATGGCGACGGTGTCGCCGGGTTCGAGCGCGGTGTGAACGTCGGTCAGCGTGACGATGTCATGGGCGTCGAGCGTGAGGTGAAGGCGGGTCTGGTCGCCGAGCCGCTCGACGCGCACCACCTTGGCGGGCCGCCCCTCGCCCTGCCGGATGTGCTCGGGCCGGAGGCCGATGGTCTTCGCCCCCGAGGGCGCGCCGGCGAAGAGCTCGGCCGGCAGCGCATTGATCCGCGGTTGACCGAGACGGCCGGCGACATAGAGGCTCGCCGGGCGTTCATAGACCTCCCGCGGCGTGCCAACCTGCACCAGCCGCCCCTCGTCGAGAACGCCGACAAGCGTCGCCATCGTCATCGCCTCGATCTGGTCGTGGGTGACGTAGATCAGCGTCGCGCCAAGCTCCTCCTGGATGCGCTTCAGCTCGATGCGGAGTTCGGCCCGTAGCTTGGCGTCGAGCGAGGAGAGCGGCTCGTCCATCAGGTGCACCGCCGGGTCGCGGACAAGCGCCCGTCCGATCGACACGCGCTGCATCTCGCCGCCCGAGAGCGCGGTCGCCTTGTTGTCGAGCTTGTGGGCGATCCGAAGGGTTTCGGCGACCTCCTTCACCTTCCGCTCGATTACGTCGGCCGGGGTGCGAAGGAGCGGGGAGCGGAGCGGGAAGGCGAGGTTCTCCCGCACCGTCATGTGCGGGTAGAGCGAATATTGCTGGAACACCATGGCGACGTTCCGCTCCGCCGGCGTCTCGTTCGTGACGGGTCGGCCGCCGATCCGCACCTCGCCGCGGTCGGGGCGTTCGAGACCGGCGATGAGGCGAAGCGTCGTCGTCTTTCCCGCCCCGGTCGGGCCGAGGAGGACGACGAAGGCGCCGTCCGGCGCGGTGAGCGTGAGGTCGGAGACGGCGACCGTGTCGCCGAAGGCCTTGCTGACGCCTTCGAGGGAGATCTCAGCCATGGAGCGCCCCCTCGTTCAGCGCGGAGCGGAGCGCCCGGCCCGAGCCCGCGTCGAAGAGCGTGACGCGGGAGGCGTCGAATTCGAGCCCCACCGTCTCGCCGACGCGCATCGGCTGATCCGAAGGCGCGCGGGCCTTGAGCGGGCCAAGCTCGGTCTCCAGCGTCACGATCTGCGTGGTGCCGAGATATTCCGCCGCAACGACGCGGGCCCGGAGGCCGCCCGCGTCGGTCAGGCCGATGTGCTCCGGGCGGACGCCGAAGGCGAGGTCGCCCTCGAACGCCTCCCGCTGCTCCGGCACCGCAACGGCGTGGTGGCGGAGCGAGACCTGCCGCGCCCCCGCCGCGAAGGCGCCGCGCACACGGAGGAAGTTCATCGAGGGGGAGCCGATGAAATCAGCCACGAACATGGTGGCGGGCTTGTCATAGACATCCTGCGGCGCGCCGAACTGCTCGACGACGCCGTGGTTCATCACCACGATCTTGTCGCCCATCTGCATGGCCTCAAGCTGGTCGTGCGTGACGTAGACCGTGGTCGCGCCCATCCGGTCATGGAGCGCGCGAAGCTCTTCCGCCATGTGTTCGCGGAACTCGGCGTCGAGCGCGCCGAGCGGCTCGTCCATCATGAAGGCCTTGGGGCTCCGCACGATGGCGCGGCCGAGCGCGACGCGCTGCCGGTCTCCGCCGGAAAGGCCGCCGACCGGGCGATCGAGGATGCCCTCGATCCCGAGGATGCGGGCGACCTCCGCCACCTTCTCGGCGACACGGGCGCGGGGCCAGCCCTGGCTCACCAGCGGATAGGCGATGTTCTTTCGCACGTTCATGTGCGGGTAGAGCGCGAACATCTGGAAGACGAAGGCGATGTCGCGCTGCGAGGCGGGCTTCCGGCCGACCTCCTCGCCGTCGATGTAGATCTCGCCCGAGGTCGGCAGCTCCAGCCCGGCGATCATCCGCAGCGTCGTCGTCTTGCCGCAGCCCGAGGGGCCGAGCAGCATAAAGAACTCGCCGTCGCGGATGGTGAAGGAGGAGCCCTTCACCGCGACGAACTCGTCGAACTCCTTGCGGAGGTCGCGGACCACGATTTCAGCCATGAGCCGCCTTCCGCTTCGCGTCGTGATAAGTGAAGGCGTCCGCGATGCAGGCGCGGAACGCCGCCTCGTCCGCGCGCCCCGAAGCCGGGACGAGAACGGCGCGGTCCCCCTCGAATTCGAGCCGCCCGTCAAAGCGGGCGCGCCAGTCCTCCACCAGCGAGGTGCGGCAGTTGACGAGAAGCTTGACGCCCCCGCCGGCCTTGTCGGGGCCGATGCGCACCGTCGTCCCGCCCTTCCCCGGCAGACAGGCGGGCTCGCCCAATTTCAGTGTCTCCTCCGGCCGCGCGAGCCCGAGCCCGGCGGCGACGTCTAAAACCGCCGCGCGGAGCGCGAGGGCGTGGGGCGGCATCGCCTCGAAGGCGCGGGCCACGTCGTCCGGCATGGGTTCGCTCATCGCCCGCTACTCCGGGAAGTGGCTGACGACGATGAACATGACCGTTCCGACCAGCGTCACTATGAAGGACCACGTGTAGGCGACGAGGAGGAAGGGCTGCATCAGCATCACGACGCCGAGGCCGATCAGAACGCTCGCCAGCATCTCCCAGGGGCCGCGCCGAAGGCGGAGCAGGCCGGAGAGAAAGCCGCTCATTTCCGCACCGCGCCAAAGGTGATGCCGCGGAGAAGATGCTTCCGGAGCGCCACGGTGAAGACCATGACGGGCAGGAGGAAGAGCGTCGCGCCGGCCGCGACGGCCGGCCAGTCCTGCCCGCCGACGCCGATGATGGTGGGTATGAAGGGCGGCGCGGTCTGGGCGACACCGGATGTGAGGAGCACGGCGAAGGCGTATTCGTTCCAGGCGAAGATCAGGCAGAAGATGGCGGTGGAGGCGATGCCCGTGGCGGCCTGCGGCAGCACCACCTTCCGGAACGCCTGGAATCGGGTGTAGCCGTCGATCAGCGCCGCCTCCTCGTATTCGCGCGGGATCTCGTCGATGAAGCCCTTCAGCAGCCAGACCGCGAGCGAGATGTTCACCGCCGTATAGAGCAGGATCATTCCGAGATGCGTGTCGGAGAGGCCAAGCGTCCGGTACATCAGGAAGATCGGGATCGCGACGGCGATGGGCGGCATCATCCGAGTCGAGAGGATGAAGAAGAGAAGATCGTCCTTCAGCGGCACCTTGAACCGGCTGAATGCATAAGCCGCCAGCACGCCGAGGAAGGTGCTGAGGAAGGTTGAGCCGAATCCGATGATCACGGAGTTGAGAAACCGCTCGCCGAAGCGGGAGGGGCCGGCGATCACCATGTCGTATTTCCGCACGATCTCTTCGGCGAGGTTCGCCGGCGGCGGCAATTCGGCCAGCGCCTCCGGCGAGAGCCGGGTGCGGGTGGTGAAGAGGTTCACATAGCCCTCCACCGTCGGGTCGAAGAAGACCTTCGGCGGATAGGAGATCGCGTCCGCCGGCGACTTGAAGCCGGTCGCGAAGATCCAGAGGAGCGGCAGGAGCGTGATCGCGGCGTAGAGACAGACGAGCGAGCCCGCCACCCATTTGGCCCGCGACGTGGGCTCGGTGATCGAGACGGCGCTCATCTCTCCTTCACCTTGTTGAGGGCCTTCACGTAGATCGAGGCGAGGCCGAAGACGGTCACGAAGAGGATGATCGCGTAGGCGGAGGAATAGCCGGTCCGCCACTTCTCGAAGGCCTCGCGCTTGAGATCAATCGAGGCGAGGAGCGTGGTGTTGCCCGGCCCGCCCCCGGTGAGCTGCACCACGAGGTCGAACATCTTGAAGTTCTCGATGCCGCGGAAAAGCACCGCCAGCATCAGGAACGGGAGAACCATCGGCACCGTGATGGTCCAGAACTGCCGCCACTTGGAGGCGCGGTCGATTTCCGCCGCCTCGTAGATGTAGTCGGGGATCGAGCGCAGCCCGGCAAGGCAGATCAGCATCACGAA
>CALFYQ010000436.1 GCA_937952085.1 uncultured Paracoccaceae bacterium
CGCGCGCCCCCAACGGCTCCATCCGGCCGCGGCCCCCGGTGAGCCGCGCCATCGCCTCGATCGCCTCCGCCGGCTCCTCCCCGGCGCCAATGACGAGGGCGGCGGCGGCCATCGCGTTCAACCCCTGGAAGCCGCCGACGAGGCCGAGGCGCACGCGCCTCCGCGCGCCGCGCCATTCGAGATCCAGCACCTGGCCCTCGGCGTCGAAGGCGGCGTCGACAAGGCGAAGGCCGCGCGCCGCCTCCCGGTCCCGGCCATAGGGCACGATCTCGGCCCGGCGGGCGGCGTGGGCGATCTCCCGCCAGTGCGGCTCGTCGGCGTTGAGGATCGCGGGGGCGCCGTCCGGCAGGAGCGCCTCGAAGAGGCGGAGCTTGGCGGCGAGATAGGCCTCGAAGCTCGGGTGATAGTCGAGATGGTCCCGCGTGATGTTGGTGAAGGCGCCGGCGGCGAGGCGGACCCCGTCGAGCCGGCGCTGGTCGAGCCCGTGGCTCGACGCCTCCATCGCGGCATGGGTGACGCCGGCGGCGGCGAGATCGGCGAGAAGGGCGTGGAGCGTCACCGGCTCCGGCGTGGTCATGCCGAGCGGGCGGCTGACCGCCCCCTCCACGCCGACGGTGCCGAAGTTCACCGCCTTTCGCCCGAGCGCGGCGAAAAGCTGCCGGGCGAAGGAGGCGACCGAGGTCTTGCCGTTGGTGCCGGTGACGGCGACGACCGTTTCCGGCTGGCCGCCGAAGAAGGCGGCCGCGGCGAGGGCGAGGCGGCGGCGGGGGTCGGCGTCGACGAAGACGGGGATCTGCGCGCCCTCCAGCATGGCGCGGGCGCGTTCGGCGTTCGCCGGGCCGGCGAGCACGGCGGCGGCGCCGGCTCTGGCGGCCTGCCCCGCGAACTCGGCGCCGTCCTTCGCGCCCATCAGCGCGGCGAAGAGGAAACCCGGCCTAACCGCGCGACTGTCGGCCGTCAGGCCGAGGATCGGCCGCGCCGGGTCCGGCGCCGGGCCGAGGACAGGCAGGCCCGCCAGGCCGAGCTCGGCAAGCCGCCGGGCCATCAGAAGGTCGCCCCGGAGGCGGCGCCGGCGACGGCGGCCGGGTCGATCCCCGCCGGGCGGGGCCGGAGGCCGAGAAGCGGCGCGATCCGCTTGATCGCCACCGCGGCGGTCGGGGCAGCGGTCCAACCGGCGGTGCGCCAGGTGCGGCCGTACTTGAAGGTCGAGGCCTCGTCGAGCGAGACGACGAGCACGTATTTCGGGTCCGACATCGGGAAGCCCGCGGCGAAGGTGACGATGTTCTTCGAGCTGTCGTAGCCGCCTCGGCCCGGCTTCTCGGCGGTGCCGGTCTTGCCGCCGACCTCGTAGCCCGGCACCTCGGCGAGGTTCGCGGTGCCCTTCTCCTCGGCCACCACCGCGCGGAGCATGGCGCGAAGTTTCCGCGAGGTGTCGGCGGAGACGATCCGGTCCGCCTCGGTCGGGCGGGCTGCGCCGGGCAGCAGCGTCGGCTTCACCTGGAGGCCGCCGTTCAGGAGCGAGGCGTAGGCGGCGGCGAGGTGAAGCTGCGTCGCCGAGAGGCCGTGGCCGAAGGAGACGGTGGCCTGCGTGATCATCGGCCAGGAGGGCGGCGTCAGCGGCTGGCCGAGCCGGGCCTCGGCGATCTCCACCTCGGTCGGCTTGTAAAAGCCCAGCCGCTCGAGGAAGGCGCGCTGCCGCTCCGGCCCGATGGCGAAGGCGATCCGGGAGGTGCCGACATTGGAGCTTTCGACGATCACGTCGCGGACGCTGAGGAAGGGCGGCATGCGGTGGAAGTCACGGATGACATGCTTGCCGACGCGGAGCGGCGCGCCGGTCTCGATCATCGTCTCGGGGCCGACGAGACCGAGATCCATCGCCTGCGCGACCGGGAAGACCTTGAAGGTGGAGCCAAGCTCATAGACGCCCTCGGCGGTCCGGTTCATCAGCGGCCGGGTCTTGGCGATCTTCGGGTCGCGCTCGTCCGGCCGGGCGTTCGGGTCGAAATCCGGCAGCGAGACCATGGCGAGGATCTCGCCGTTCCGCGCGTCCATCAGCACGCCCGAGGCGGCGATGGCGCTGAAATCCCGCATCGCGGCCTCCAGCGTTTCGGTCAGCGCCGACTGCACGACGAGATCGAGCGAGAGGGCGAGCGGCGCGCCGGCGCGGCCGGGATCGGCCAGCGTCTCGTCCAGCTTTCGCTCGATGCCGGCGAGGCCGGCGAGGACGACGCCGTCCACCGATTCCCGCTCGGTGCGGACGCCGCCGAGGACATGCGCGGCGATCCGGCCCGCCGGGTAGATCCGCGTCTCGCGGCGGCCGAAATAGACGCCGGGGATGCCGAGATCGTGCACCGCCTGCATCTCCGCCGGCCCGGCGGGGCGCTTTATCCAGGAGAAGCGGCGCGTCGGCGCCATCGCCTCGCGGAACTCCTCCACCGAATGGCCGGGCAGCGCGCGGGCGAGGCCCTCGGCGGCCTCCTCCAGCGAATAGCCGGCGCGGGCGACCTCGTCCGGGTGGGCGTAGATCGACCAGGTGGGGAGGTTGGCGGCGAGGAGGCGCCCGTTCCGGTCGGTGATCGGCGCGCGCTCGACGGCATGGGCGGCGGAGGCGCTGGCGTCGAGCCGCGGCTCCTCGGGCTCGGCGACGGCGAGATGCGCCATCCGCGCCCCGAGCGCGCCGTAGCCGAAGACGAAGAGCACCGCGACGAGCCAGAGCCGCCATTCGGCAAGCTCGGCGCGGGCGCGGCGCTTCGCCTCCCGCTGCGCGGCGCGCTTGGCGGCGCGGCCTTCGAGGGCGCTCTCGGCCCCGTCGCCGAGAATGCGGAGAAGCTCGCCGCTCATCGGTCGAACCTCTCGCGGACGCGCGGCGGCGCGGCGCGCTCGACGCGCGGCGGGGCGGCGGGCGCGGCGGCGGTCTCGGCGGGCTCCGGCGCGGCGCGATGCGGCGCGGGCTCGGAGAGCTCCGCCGTCTCGACCGGCTTCGGCGCGGCGGGCCGCCGCGCGGCGGTGGTCGCCAGCGCCCCGCCGCC
>CALFYQ010000437.1 GCA_937952085.1 uncultured Paracoccaceae bacterium
CGTGCGACCAGCACGGGCCGCGCCCGCCCCTCCCCGCGGGCGGGCGCCCCCCGGCAGTCAAGCGCGGATCGGGCGAACGTCGGCGCGACGCGATAAAGCGCCTCCGCCGACCGAAGCAGGCGCCCACCCAGGGGCGGTCGCGCCCCTCCGCCCATCGTGCGACCGAAGCCGATGCCCGCTGCGGGCGCGGACCGGCCATCCCCAATATCGCCCGCGCCGCCGCCGCCCTCGGAGCCAAACGGTGAGCCCCTTCGAGATCGGCCTTCTCGCGCTCGCCGCCATGGGGCTGATGATGCTGATCGGCTTCCATGCGCCGGTGGCGCTGATGGTCGCCTCCTTCGGCGGCGTCTGGGCGATCAAGGGCGCCCCGGTCCTCGCCGCGAAACTCCTCGCCCTCGCCGCCAACGACGCGCTCCAGAGCTATTTCTTCGGGATCGTGCCGCTCTTCGTTCTGATGGGCTTCGTCGTCTCCGAGGCAGGCTTCGGGCGGGACGCGTTCGACGTGGCGAACGCCGCCTTCCGGCGGCTTGCCGGCGGGCTCGGCGTGGCGGCGGTGGGCGGCAGCGCGATCTTCGCGGCGATCACCGGCGTCTCCATCGCCTCGGCCGCCGTCTTCGCCCGGATCGCCGCGCCGGAGATGATCCGCCGCGGCTATGCGCCCCGCTTTGCGGTCGGCGTCGTCGCCGGCTCCTCCGTCCTCGGCATGCTGATCCCGCCTTCGCTCCTCCTCATTCTCTACGGCATCCTCACCGAACAATCGGTCGGCGACCTCTTCCTCGCCGGGATCGGGCCGGGCCTCCTGCTCGCCTTCCTCTTCGGCTGCCTCGTGATGGCGCTCGTCGCCTTCGCGCCGCGCTTCGCCGGGCGGCCGGAGGCGCCGGAGGGCGCGGGGCCGGGGCCGGTCGAGCTTTTCCTACAGGCGGCGCCGATCGCGGCGCTGATCCTCCTCGTCCTCGGCGGCATCTATGGCGGGCTTTTCACCCCGGTCGAGGCCGGGGCGATGGGGGCGCTCGGCGCGCTGGCGCTCGGCCTCGCGATGCGGCGGCTCGACCTTTCCGCGCTCCGCCGCATCCTGATCGAGACCGGGCTCGTCACCGCCTCGGTCTGCCTCCTCATCATCGCGGCGCAGATGTATTCCCGGATGCTCGCCTTCTCCGGCGTGCCGGCCGGGCTCGCGGGCGCGGCGGCGACCGCCGATCTCGGGCTATGGGGCATCCTCGCCGCCTATGTCGCGGCGCTGATCGCGCTCGGCGCCATCCTCGATTCCTCCTCGATCATGCTGATTGCCGTGCCGCTGATGCTGCCGGTCGTGCAGCCGCTCGGGGTCGATCTCGTCTGGCTCGGCATCGTCACCGTCATCGCGGTGGAGATCGGCCTCCTGACGCCGCCCTTCGGCATGTCCGTCTACGTGGTGAAGGCGACGATGGCCGATGACGGCATCCGCCTTTCCGACGTCTTCGCCGGCGCCGCGCCCTTCGCGCTCGCCATGCTGCTCTGCCTCGTGCTCGTGATGGCCTTCCCCTGGATCGCCACCGGGCTCCTGCCCGGAACCTGACTGGAGACCCATATGCCCCGCCGCCTCATCGACATCTCGAACGCGCTCGAAGCCGGGATCGCCTCCGACCCGCCGATCATGCTGCCGGAGATCGAGTATTTCGACCACGGCATGACCGCGCCGCAGATCGCCTCCTTCTTCCCGGGCCTGACGAGGGAGCAGCTTCCCGACGGCGACGGCTGGGCGGTGGAGACGCTGAAGGTCTCGACCCATAACGGCACCCATCTCGACGCGCCCTACCACCACCATTCGACGATGAACCGCCGGCTCAATGGCGGCGAGCCGGCGGCGAAGATCGACGAGGTGCCGCTCGAATGGTGCTTCGCGCGGGGCGTGAAGCTCGACATGCGGGAGGTGCCGGATGGCGAGGTCGTGACCGCGCTCGAGGTCGAGCTCGAACTCGCCCGCATCGGCCACAAGCTGAAGCCGCTCGACATCGTGCTGGTGAACACTTCGGCCGGCGAGAAATACGGCAAGCCCGACTATGTCGATTCCGGCTGCGGCATGGGGCGGGAGGCGACGCTCTGGCTACTCGAGCAGGGGGTGCGCGTGACGGGGACCGACGCCTGGTCGTGGGACGCGCCCTTCTCCCACACCGCGAAGCGCTGGATGGAGACGAAGGACCCCTCGATCATCTGGGAGGGCCACCGCGCCTCGATGGAGATCGGCTACTGCCACATGGAGAAGCTCGCCAATCTCGACAAGCTGCCGGCGACGGGCTTCATGGTCGCGTGCTTCCCGGTGAAGATCAAAGGCGCCTCCGCCGGCGTCTGCCGGGCCGTCGCGATCCTCGACGGCTGAGCGGCGGGAAGCTAAGCCTCGGGCGAGGAGGGCCCCATGAACGCGACCATGGAGAAGTTCGGCTGGCCGGAGACGAAGCTGGCCGAAACCGCGCACTGGGCGGTGATGCTGCGGCCGGAGCAGCCGACCGCCGGCGCCCTCGTCGTCGCCTGCAAGGAGCCGGCGAAGGCCTTCGGCGAGGTGAGCGCGGCCGGCTTCGCCGATCTCGGCGCGGTGGTCGCGAAGGTGGAGGCGACGCTCGCCGCCGCCATCGGCTATGAGAAGATCAACTGGCTGATGCTGATGATGGTGGACCCCGACGTCCACTTCCATGTCATCCCCCGCTACGAGGGCGCGCGGGCGCTGGCCGGCGTCGAGGTCTCGGACGCCGGGTGGCCCGGCCCGCCCGCGCTCGGTGTCTCGGCGAAGCCGAACGCGGCGGAGATCGCGGCCATGCTCGCTTCGCTCCGCGCAGACTGGCCCGCCTGACATGGCGAAGCTGAAGGCGCTGGTCCTCGCCGGCGATCGCGGGCCGACGGATTCGGTCGCCGTCGCCGCCGGGGTCTCGACCAAGGCCTTCGCAGAGATCGCCGGCCGGCCGATGATCGACCACGTGATCGAGGCGCTCCGCGGCGCGCCGGAGATCGGCGAGATCGCCGTCTCCATTGCGCCCGACGCGCCGGCGCTGCCGGCCGGGGTGCTGCGGCTCGACGCCGGGCCGACCCCGGCGACGAGCGCTGCGGAAGGGCTGGCCGCGCTTGGCGCGCCGCTCCTCCTGACGACGGCGGACCACCCGCTCCTCACCTCTGACATGGTGCGGGACTTCATCGCCGGCGCGGCCGCCTCGGGCGCCGACGCCGCCGCGGCCGCTTCGGAGAAATCGGTGGTCGAGCAGGCCGGCAACCCGGCGCGGCGCACCTGGCTCCGCTTCTCCGACGGCTGGCTTTCGGGGTGCAACCTCTTCCTGATCCGCACCGATGCGGGCGCCGGCGCCGTCGACTTCTGGCTCGGCATCGAGGCGGACCGGAAGAAGCCGCTGAAGATGGCGATGAAGGTCGGCCTCGTCGCGCCGATCCTCTACCTTTTCGGCCGCCTGTCGCGGAAACGGGTGGAGGCGATGATCGGCCGCAAGGCCGAGTGCCGAACCGCGGTGGTCCTTCTCGACCACCCACTCGCGGCGCATGACGTGGACAAGCCCGCCGATCTCGAATTCGCGCGGAGCCGGCTGCGGCCGGTGGAGGGAGAAGCGGAATGGATCTCGGACTGAAGGGCAAGCGCGCCGTCGTCACCGGCGCCTCGAAGGGGATCGGCTTCGCCGTGGCGAGGGCGCTGGCGGTGGAGGGCGTCTCGGTGACGCTGGTGGCGCGGAGCGGCGTCGACGAAGCGGCGGCCCGGCTCCGGGAGGACGGTTTCGCCGCCGCGGGCCTCGCCATGGACCTCTCGAAGCCCGGCAGCGCCGAGGCGCTTCTCGCCGCCACCGGCGCGCCGGACATCCTCGTCAACAACGCCGGCGCGATCCCGGGCGGCGACATCGACGTGATCGACGAGGCCCGCTGGCGCGAAAGCTGGGAGCTGAAGGTCTTCGGCTACGTCAACCTCTCGCGCGCCTATCTCGCGGCGATGCGCGGCAGGGGCGGGGTGATCCTCAACGTCACCGGCCTCGCCGCGGAGCGGCATGACTATGGCTACGTCGCCGGCACTACCGGCAACGCCGCGCTCAACGCTTTCACCCGCGCGGTCGGCTCAGTCGCCATCGAGGACGGGGTGCGGGTGCTGGCGGTGCAGCCGGGCCTGACCGAGACGGAGCGGCTCGCCACGCTCCTCAAGACCCGCCGCGTCGCCTCCACCGGCGCCGAGGACGGCTGGCGCGAGGCGCTGAAGGGCAACCCGCTCGGCCGCGCCGCGACGGTCGAGGAAGTGGCCGACGTGGTCGCCTTCCTCGTCTCGCCGCGCGCCTCCTACGTCAACGCGACGGTCATCACCGTCGATGGCGGCGCCTCCTCCCGGAACGGCAATTTCGGGCGCTGAGGGGCGGGCGGCGCTTTCCCTCGGCGGCCTGCTCCGCTAAGCCTCCGGTCATGCTGAAGCCGCCCCTCACGATCCTCCTCGCCGCGCCGCGCGGGTTCTGCGCGGGCGTGGACCGCGCGATCCGGATCGTCGAGATGGCGATCGAGAAATGGGGCGCGCCGGTCTATGTGCGCCACGAGATCGTCCACAACCGCTTCGTGGTGGACGGGCTCCGCGCCAAGGGCGCCGTCTTCGTCGAGGAACTGGACGACTGCCCGCCGGACCGGCCGGTGATCTTCTCCGCCCACGGCGTGCCGAAGGCGGTGCCGGCCGAGGCGGCGCGGCGCGAGATGCTCTTCGTCGACGCGACCTGCCCGCTCGTCTCCAAGGTGCATATCGAGGCGGAACGGCACCATGCGGCCGGGCTCCAGATGGTGATGATCGGCCATCGCGGCCACCCCGAAACGGTCGGCACAATGGGCCAGTTGCCCGAGGGCGAGGTCCTCTTGGTCGAGACGCCGGAGGATGTGGCCGGCCTCGACGTGCGGGACCCGGAAAAGCTCGCCTACGTCACCCAGACCACCCTTTCTGTGGACGATTGCGCCGGCGTCGTCGCCGCGCTCCGGGCGCGCTTCCCCGCCATCGTCGGGCCGCACAAGGAAGACATCTGCTACGCCACCACCAACCGACAGGCGGCGGTGAAGGCGATGGCGCCGCGGATCGACGCGCTGATCGTGATCGGCTCCCCGAATTCCTCGAACTCGCAGCGGCTGGTCGAGGTCGGCCGCAAGGCCGGCTGCGGCTACGCCCAGCTCGCCCCCCGCTCGACCGACATCGACTGGCGCGCGCTCGAAGGCGCGAAGGCGGTCGGGATCACCGCCGGCGCCTCGGCCCCGGAAGCGCTGGTGGAGGAGGCGCTCGCCGCCTTCCGCGCCCGCTACGACACGCGGGTCGAGACGGTGGAGACCGCGGTCGAGCGCGTCGAGTTCAAGCCGCCCCGGATCCTCAGGGAACCGGCGCAATGAGGCCGCGCCGCCGATGATCCCCTCGATCCCCCGCCCCGCGCTCATGATCGGCCTCGCGGGCGTGCTGCCCTTCATCTACGCCGCCATCGCCGCCACCGAGCCGCGGCTCGAGCTCGACTTCGCGCCCGGCTATTTCGTCGCCGAGAACTACGGCCTCGTCATCTTCGCCTATATGAGCGGCGTCTTCTGGGGCTTCGCCGCGCCGAAGAAGGCGGCGACGAAGGACGGTTGGCGCTGGATGGGCCTCGCCGTGGCGCCGGCGGTGATAGGATTCCTTGCGCTCGTCGCTCTGCCGCCGGGCGAGACGCTGACGATCCTGCTCTGGGCCTTCCCGCTCCTCCTGCCGCTCGACTGGATGTTCCAGCGGGAGAAGCTGGCGCCGAAATGGTGGCTGACGCTCCGCATCCTCCTCACCGTGCTGGTGACGGGCTGCCTCTGGCTCGCCGCTTCGGGCGCCGGAGAGGCGCTCTGATGGCCGACGCCGGGACGCTGGCCTTCTACGACCGGGAGGGCGCGACCTACGCCGACTGGTCGGCGCCGAAGGAGGCCTGGCCCTGGCTCGAGAAGTTCCTCGCCATGGCGCCGGCCGGGCCGCTCCTCGACTATGGCTGCGGCGGCGGCTGGGCGGCGGCGCGGATGCTGGCGGCGGGGCGGGAGGTTTCGGCCTTCGACGGCTCGGCCGGGCTCGCCGCCGAGGCGGCGAAGCGCACCGGGCTCGACGTGAAGAAGATGCGCTTCGAGGCTTTCGCGGAGACGGCAAGATACGCCGGGATCTGGGCCTCGTTCTGCCTCCTCCATGCGCCGCGGGCGGAGATGCCGGGGAACCTCGCCCGCATCCGCGGCGCGCTCCTGCCGGGCGGGCTCTTCTATCTCGGCCTGAAGCGCGGCGCGGGCGAAGCGCGGGACAAGCTCGACCGCTTCTACGTCTACTACGAGGCCGAAGAGATCGCCGGCCTGCTGGCGGCGGCGGGCTTCGAGGCGCCGGACATCCGGGAGCGCGCGAGCGAAGGCTATGACGGCGCGGCGGAGCATGCGCTCCACATCTACGCCTTCGCGCCGGCCGCATGACCGAGTTCACCGCCTATACGGACGGCGCCTGCTCCGGCAATCCCGGCCCCGGCGGCTGGGGCGCGCTCCTCATCGCGCGGCGCGGCGGCGAGGTGGTGCGGGAGCGGGAGCTGAAGGGCGGCGCGCCGCTGACCACCAACAACCGCATGGAGCTGACCGCCGCGATCGAGGCCCTGAACGCCCTCGGCCGGCCGACCGAGATCACCGTCGTCACCGACAGTTCCTATGTGAAGGACGGGATCACCCGCTGGCTCGCCGGCTGGAAGCGGAACGGCTGGAAAACGGCGGACAGGAAGCCGGTGAAGAACGAGGATCTCTGGCGCGCGCTCGACGAGGCGCGGGGCCGGCACGAGGTGTCCTGGTCCTGGATCAAGGGTCATGCCGGCCACGAGGAGAACGAGCGCGCCGACCGGCTGGCGCGGGAGGGGATGGCCCCCTTCAAGCCCGAAAAGCCGGCGAAGACGGCGGCGCCGTGAAGCTGATGTGCTACGCGCTCCACCACGCCCCGGCGAAGATGATCCCGGGGCGGCCGGAGCGCGGCTGGATGGACGCCTTTTCCGAGCGCCACCCCTATCGCTGCCTGCCGCTCGTCCTCGCAAACGTCTCGGGCTGGGACCTTCTTTCTCCGGTCGCCTTCCGCGCGACCTGGGACGGCGCGCCGGAAACGGCCGCGATAAGGGTCGAGGCGGCCGAGGGGGAGGACCCGGCCGCCGTCGCCGCCTTCGCCGCCTCGCATTTCGGCGGCGGCGTGCTGACGATGCATACCGGCTGGCTCTTCCGCACGCCCTCCGGGTGGGACCTTTCCGTCGCCGGCCCGCCGAACCGGCCGAAACACGGGATCGCGGCGCTCTCGGGCGTCGTCGAGGCGGATTGGCTCCCCTTCCCCTTCACCATGAACTGGGCCTTCACCGCGCCCGGCGCCGTCGAATTCACCCGCGACGAGCCCTTCTGCTTCGTCGCGCCGGTCCCCCATGTCTCGCTCGACGCGTTCGAGCCGGTGGTGAAGCCGCTCGACGCCGAACCGGATCTGAAGCGGGATTGCGAGGCCTGGGGCGCCTCCCGCGCCGGCTTCATCTCGGCGCAGCAGGCGGGGGACCCGGCGGCGCGGGCCGCCGGCTGGCAGAAGAGCTATTTCCGCGGCGAGGGGGTGGGCGGCGGCCGCTCCGCCGGCGCGCGCCACATCGTCCGCCGCCGCCTCGCCCCGCCGCGCCCGGCGCGGGACGGGGAGTAATCGTCTGGCGCCCCGCCCGGCGGCGCCCTAGAACGCTGAAAACGATGGGAGAAACGCCGTGAGCTTCGACTTCGCCGCCTTCGCGCGCCCGGACCTGCCGCCCGCCGCCGCCAAGTGGACCGGCTTTCCGAAATACAACTTCGTCGGTGGCCACAACGCCGCGGAGGAGGTGCCGGTCGAGGCGCTCCGCGCCGCCGCGGAAGGCGTGCTGGAGCGCGAGGGCCACACGCTCGCGACCTACTTCCTCGAATCCGGCCCGCTCGGCTATCGCCCGCTCCGCGAGTTTCTCGCCGCGAAGCTGAAGCGCGCGGCCGGCATGAACGCGGACCCGGACGAGATCCTCCTCACCTCCGGCTCGCTCCAGGCGCTCGACCTCGTCAACGCGGCGATGCTCATGCCGGGCGACACGGTTATCGTCGAGGAATCGAACTATGGCGGCGTCTTCCCCCGGCTTGTCCGCGCCGGAGCGCGGATGGTGACGGTTCCGGTCGACGAGGAGGGGATGGATGTGGGCGCGCTCGAAGCGGCGCTCGACCGGCTCGCCGCCGCGGGCGTGAAGCCGAAATACCTCTACACGATCCCGACCGTTCACAACCCGACCGGCACGATCCTGCCTCTCGAGCGGCGGGAGCGGGTGGTCGCGCTCTGCCGCAAGCACGAGATCCCGATCTTCGAGGACGAATGCTATTCGGATCTCGTCTGGGCCGGAACGCGGCCGCCCGCCTTCGCCGCGCTGGCGCCGGAGCGGACGATCCATGTCGGCTCCTTCTCGAAGTCGATCGCGCCGGCGCTCCGCGTCGGCTACATCGTCGCGCCCTGGTCGATCCTCTCCCGCATCCTCTCGGTGAAGTTCGACGCGGGCTCGGGCTCGCTCGAACAGATGGTGCTGGCGGAATTCTGCGCGGCGCATTTCGACGCCCATGTCGCCAAGCTCAACAAGGCGCTCGAGGCCAAGCTCGACGCGCTGATCGCCGCGCTCGACGAGCATTTCGGCGCCTCGGTCGAGTTCCGCCGGCCGCCGGGCGGCATCTTCCTCTGGGTGAAACTGCCGGCGGGCGCGGATTCCTCCAGGCTCGCGGAGGTTGCGCTGGCGCAGGGCGTGGCGATCAATCCGGGCCGCGAATGGTCGAAGGAGGCGGAGGCGGGCGCCTGGATCCGCATCTGCTACGCCAACCCCGATCCCGCGACGATCCGCGAAGGGATCGGCCGGCTCGCCGACATCTGCCACGAGACCTTCGGAACCCCGGAAATCAGCGCCAACCGCCGGCGCTGATTTCCGGCCGCCTGGCGGCGCGGCGAATCCTTTTGTTTACGGCGGCGCACGCTTGCCGTAGCGTCATCCATCTGGTTCTCGACTGTTGATGGGCGAGGGGCCATGCGCGCGCGCACGATCCGCTTCGACGGCGGCATTCCGGTCGACGCACGAATGCTCGGCAGGATCATCGGCCGGGCGGTCCTCCTGACGGCCGTGGTCCTGGTCGCGCTGGCGCTGACGCCCGATCCGCCGCATCGGCCGCTCCCGGCCCAGGCGCAGCAGAGCGCCCGGAAATGACCGCCGAAACGCGCCGGGTAAGCCCCGCGCGCGCTTGACCTCGCTGCGCCGAAGTCGGACGGTCGTTCACAAATCCGTAACGGAGGCCCCATGATCGCCCCCCGCAAACTTGTCCCCTTCCTCGCCTCCGCCGCGTTCCTCGGAACGGCCGGCGCCGCGGCGGCGGAGTACAAGCTCACGATCCTGCACTTCAACGATTTCCACAGCCGCGTCGAAGAGGTCTCGAAATACGACGGCACCTGCTCGACCGAGGATTCGACCGCCGGCAAGTGCTTCGGCGGCGTCGCCCGCATGAAGACCTGGCTCGATGAGCGCCGCGCCGCGCTCGGCGACGCCAACGTGCTCACGCTGGTCGCCGGCGACGTGTTCCAGGGCTCGCTCTTCTACACCACCTACAAGGGCGCGGCCGAGCTTGAGTTCATGAACGAGCTCGGGCTCGACGCCATGTCGGTCGGCAACCACGAATTCGACGACGGCCCCGAGGTCTTCGCCGAATTCGTGAAGGGCGCGGGCTTCCCGATCCTCGCCGCCAATGTCGACGTGATGAACGAGCCGGCGCTGAAGGGCCGGCTGGCGGGCCGCATGATCGTGACGATCGGCGGCCAGAAGATCGGCGTCGTCGGCCTCACCACGACCGAGACGACCGAGATCGCCTCGCCCGGCCCGAACGTCGCCTTCGCCGACGAGAACGAGACGCTGAAGGCCGAGATCGCCAAGCTGCAGGAAGCCGGCGTCAACAAGATCATCGCGCTGACCCATGACGGCTATGTCGTCGACCAGCAGACGGCGGCGACCGTGCCCGGCGTCGACGTGATCGTCGGCGGCCACAGCCACACCTATCTCTCCGCCTCCGACCCGAAGCGGGAAGGGCCGTACCCGACCTGGGTGAACGGGCCGGATGGCGGGCTGGTGCCGGTCGTCCAGGCCGGGGCCTATTCGAAATACATCGGCGAGCTGACCATCACCTTCGACGATGACGGCAATGTTCTCTTCGCGGAGGGCGACGCGCATGTCCTCGACGCCTCCACCCCGCAGGACGAGTCCGTGCTGGCCCGCGTCAGGGAGCTGGGCGGCCCGATCGAGGAGCTGAAGAACAAGGTCGTCGCCGAGGCGGCGGCGCCGATCGACGGCGACCGCGGCTCCTGCCGCGCCAGGGAATGCGAGATGGGCGTGCTCGTCGCCGAGGCGATGCTGGACGCGACCGCCGCGCAGGGCGTGACCATCGCGATCCAGAACGGCGGCGGGCTTCGCGCCTCGATCGACGCCGGCCCGGTCACGATGGGCGAGGTTCTGACGGTGCTGCCGTTCCAGAACACCATCGCCACGATGAAGCTGAAGGGCGCGGACGTGGTGGCCGCGCTCGAGAACGCCGTCTCCAAGATCGAGGAGGGCGCGGGTCGCTTCGCGCAGCCGGCGGGCCTTCGCTACGCCTTCGATCCGGCCGCGCCCGCGGGCGCCCGCGTGACGATGGTCGAGGTGAAGGCCGGCGACGGCTGGGCCCCGATCGACCCGGAGGCGACCTATGGCGTCGTCACCAACAACTACATGCGCTCGGGCGGCGACGGCTATTCCGTGTTCCGCGACAAGGGGATGGACGCCTACGACTACGGCCCCAACCTCGAGGACACAGTGGCGGCCTATCTCGCGGCCAACACGCCCTATCAGCCAGCGCTCCGCGGCAACGTGATCGTCGGCGCGGCTGAGCCGGCCGCGGCCGCCGCCCCGGCCCCCGCCGCGGCGGAGACGATGGCGGCGATGGGCTATGTCGTCCGGAAGGGCGACACGCTCTGGACGATCGCCAAGACCCATCTCGGCGACGCGACGCTCTGGGCGAAGATCGCCGAGGCGAACGGCCTGTCGGACGCCGATGTCCTGAAGGTCGGCCAGGAGCTGATGCTGCCGAAGTAAGGCCTTCGCGGCGCCCTGCGGCCCAGCCGCCGGGCGCCGCCCTCCGCCCCGCTCAGGCGTCGAGCGGCGGCAGCGCGGCGAGGCTCCGCAGGAGCCCGATCATCCCCGAAACCTGATGCGCCGCCGTCGCCTCGCCCTTCTCGGCCGTGGCGAGATGCGCCTCGCCGACGACGCCCTCCGGGTTGAGGTCGGAGGCGATCCAGGCGAGTGCCGTGGGCCCGATGGGCGGGATCGTCGCCGTCTCCGCCGCCGAGGCGAAATCCTTCGCCTTCGCCATGTCGACGAGGTCCGGCCGGAAGGCCCGCATCAGCGAGGTTTCGGCGTCGCCGCCATGGATGCCGAAGCGCCGCTCCCGCTCCGAATAGATCCCTTCGGGCACGCCGTGGTCGAACCAGCTCGTCTTAACCGCCCTCATTCCGGCCTGCACCCGGAGCTCCCGCGCCAGGATTCCGTTGATATCCACGTTGCCGCCATGCGAATTGACGATGACGATCTTCCGCACCCCGGCGCGGGCGACCGAGAGGCCGATCTCCAGCCAGACCCGGAGCGCCGTCTCAGCCGAAAGCGTCAGCGTCCCCTTCGCCCAGAGATGCTCGTTGGACTTGCCGACGGCCTGAACCGGCAGGAGCCTGAGATCCAGATCCGCCGGGCATGCGGCGCGGAGCCGGGCGAGCATCCCCTCCATGATGTGGAGGTCCGTGCCGACCGGCAGGTGCGGTCCGTGCTGCTCCACCGCCGCGGTGGGAAGCACGGCGATGGTCTTCGCCGGGTCGATGGCGGCGAAGTCGGGGGCAGCGAAGTCCGCCCAGTCAAGCCGTCTCATGGCGCCCTCCCGTCCAGCGGATGCGGCCGGAGGAGCCGGTCCGCCGCCAGCGCGACGCGGGCGAGATGGCGGGCCCGGCTCTCCTTCGTGGAACGGTCCATCGAGTAATGCGCGGCGAAGGCGGTGCGGCAGCGCGGATGGCAGAGAAGCCGCACGCCGCGGAGGATCGTCCGCTTGCCCGGCGAGCCGATGAAGGTTGTCAGCCGCCAGGAGGCGCCGCAGGTGGTGAAGACGGCGAGGCGGCGGATTTGGGTGAGCGCCGGCGCGATGTCCTTCCGCGTCGCGTCCGGCATCAGGAAGGCGACGCCGGGCAGCAAGACCCGGTCGAGCCAGCCCTTCAGCGCGGCGGGCAGCCCATACCACCAGGTCGGATAGACGAATATCAACGTATCCGCCCATCTCAGCGCCGCGACATGGTCCGAGACCGGCCCTTCATTCGCCGGCGACGCCTCGTAGCCCTCGAATTCCGGCGCGGTCAGCAGGGGCGCGAAGCCATCTCCGTAAAGGTCGATCACCCGCGTCTCGGCCCCGGAGACGCGCAGCCGGTCCAGCGCCACGTCGCGCACCGCCTCGGTGAAGCTGCCGCGCTTCGGGTGGCAATAGACGACCAGCGCGCGGGTCACAGCCGGGCCATCCCCGCCGTGACCCGCGCGAGGAAGCGGGCGCGGGCCGCGTCGCTCGCCCGGTTCATGTCGTAGAGCGCGAGATAGGCGTAGCGCGCGCCCGGCGCGCAGACATGGCGGATCGCCCTTCCGACCACCTTCCGCGGCGGATCGCCTGCGAGGAAGCTGCGGAGCCGGTCGCCGCCATAGGTCGTCACCGCGGCGAGGCGGCGGATGTTGGAGAGGTTCGGCTTCACCTTTCCCGCCTCCATCCGGAACGAGACGCCGGGCAGGAACACCCGGTCGAAATAGCCCTTGAGGATCGCCGGAAAGCCATAGTTCCAGACGGGGAAGACCAGAACCAGCGCCTCGGCGGCGCGGAGCCGCTCCACATAGGGCGCGACCGGGCCGAGATTGGGCCCGACCTCGTGATAGCCGCGCCGCTCCTCCGCCGTCAGCACCGGGGAGAACCCCTCCGCGTTCAGGTCGCAATCGTCCACCTCCCAGCCCCGCGCGGCGAGGGCGCCGAGCACGGCCTGATGGAGCGCGGCCGAGAAGCTCTCGGGGCAGGGATGCGCGAAGAGGACGAGGGCACGGGTCATTCCTCGCCCGGCGCCGGGCGCGGCTGGAGGCCGGGATAGGCCCACATCGAAGAGCGGTCCCAGCCCGGCTCCTCCCAGGAGATCATCTTGCCCGGGTTGAGGAGGCCCTTCGGGTCCGCCTCCCGCTTGAAGGCGAGCTGGCGGTCGTCGACGCGCTGCCGCCCGCCTTCCTCCAGCGTGTAGCGGTGCGGGTTCCAGATCGGGCAGCCCATCTCCTCGTGGATCCGGATGATCTCGTCGAGCCGCGCCTCGGTGGTGAACTTCACGAGGGAAAGCCCGGCGAACATCGGCCGCCCGCCGGCCCGCATCACTTCGAGATGCTGGAGCGCCTCGGGTGCGAGCCGCTCGCGGATGGCGCGAACCTTCTCGACATGGTCGGGCGCATCGAAGCTCACCTGAAGATAGGTGATCGACGGGTCGACCTTCAGCGCCCGGAGCGTGGTGTGGTTCCACCCGTATTCGAAGACCGGCCCGGGCTCCCGCGGCCAGTCCGGCTTGTCGTCCCGCCAGATCAGCCGGCAGTTCGGGCGGCGGGCGAGGAAGGTGAGGAACCCGTCCATGGCCTGCGGCGCCACCATCAGTCCGACGAGATGCGTCCCCTTCCCCACATGCGGCTTCACGCGGGAGAAGTAGTCGAACGCGATCGGCGCCTCGAAGACGCTGGCGAGCTTGATGAGGATGCCGTCCTCATGCGCGAGGTCGTCGGCGAAGCGGACCGCCGCCATGAAATCCTCGCTGGCGACGAAGATCTCCACCCAGTCATAGGCGGCGGCGAGCGGCAGTTCGAGCTCGGTGATGACGCCGTTGGTGCCGTAGGCGTGGGAGACGCGGTGCAGCTCCTCCCCGCGGAATTCGAGCACGCGCGGCTCCGCCTCCATCGTCACGACGCGGAGCCGGATGATGTTGCCGAGATCGCGGAGCGCGCCCCAACGCACCGATCCCACCCCGCCCGAGCCGCCGGCGATGAAGCCGCCCACCGTCGCCGTCGCCCAGGTGGAGGAGAACATGCGGGTCTCCTGCCTGGAGTCGCGGATGCAGGCGGCGTCGAGGTCCTTCAGCAGGCAGCCGGGCTCGACGACGACGCGGCCGGGCTCGATCAGCTTCACCGCCGCCATGTGGCGCATGTGGAGGATGCAGCCGCCTCGGAGCGGCATCGCCTGTCCGTAATTGCCGGTGCCGGCGCCGCGGACGGTGACGGGCACGTCATGCGCGTGGCAGGCGGCGAGGATCTCGATCACCTCCGCCTCGTTCCGCGGCGCGACGACGAAATCGCCGACCACATGGTCGAGCCGGTCCTTCAGCACCGGGGAATACCAGAAGAAATCCCGGCTCTTGGCCTTCACCGAGACGGGGTTCTCGTCGAGGTCGAGATGGCGGAGCGCGGCCTTCGCGGCTTCGAGGTTCATGTCATCAGTCCGTCGAGTTCGGCGTAGTCGGGCAGGGTCCGGTCGATGGCGCGGCCGGCGCGGAGCACGATCCGGTCGGCTTGCGGCCGGGCGAGAAGCTCGTTCCATGTCCGCGCGCGGCAGATCACGAGGTCGGCCGGCGCGCCGGGCGCGAGCGAGGGCGCCTCGAAGCCGGCGGAAGCGGCCGGCGCCGAGAGGATGGCGCGGGACCAGTCCGGGTCCGCATGGTCGAGATGGGCGATCCGCGTCGCCTCCCGGAAGACTTCGATCATGTCGAGATCGCCATAGGCGTAGAACGGGTCCCGCGTGTTGTCGGAGGCGAAGGAGACCGGGATGCCCCGCGCCTTCATCTCGTGCGCCAGCGTCACGCCCCGGAACCGCGGGGTGCGGCCGAGGACGCGGTCCTGAAGATAAAGGTTGCACATCGGCAGCGAGACGACTGCGATCC
>CALFYQ010000438.1 GCA_937952085.1 uncultured Paracoccaceae bacterium
CATGCAGCGCGAGGCCCCATTCGAGCCTCCGCCGCTTCGCCTCGGCGCGGCGGGCGTTCAGCTCCCGGACGGCCTCGGTCGCCCGCGCGGCGGCGGCCAGCGCCGCGCGGCGCGCGCCCTCCTGCCCGAGCGTCTCGATCGGGAAGATCGCCAGCGCGCCGTCGCCGATGAAGGTGAGGGTCTCGCCGCCTTCGGCCTCGACGGCGCCGGCCGTCGCCTCGAAGAACTCGTTGATCGCCTGGATGAAGGCGCCTTGCGGCAGGGCGAGCGCCATCTCGGTCGAATCCCGCAGGTCGGAGAGCCAGACGACGGCCTCGGTCGTCGCGAAATCGCCGCGGCGGATCGCCCCGCCGAGCACGCGCGGGCCCGCCTCGCGGCCGATATAGCAGCGCGCCAGCCCCTCCGCGATCAGCCGCTGGTTCGAGGTTTTCAGCACCACCGCGACCGGTCGAGATAGCCAGGTGAGCGTATCGATCTCCTCGTCGGAGAAACCGCTGGCGCGGGCCGTGGTGAAGGAGATCGCCATGCCGGAGAGCGCCGTCGCCTGGTCTTCCGGGATGATCGGCGAGAAGAAGCTGTCGAAGGCGCAGGCGAGGATGAGATAGTCGGTCATCCCCTTCTTCGCGAAGTCCTCGAGAATGGGGAAATCGAGCATCGCGCCCGGCCCGGTGAGGCGGCGGCGGAGCCGGCCGGACTGGGTAAGGATGACATGGCGGATCGGGCTCTGCATCCACCCGCCCGCGGCCGCCTCCCGATCATGGCCGTAGCCTTCCTCGGAGACGCCGCGCTCGCGCGTCCAGGTCACGCCGGCGCCGCGATGGATCGGGTTCAGCGTGGTGTAGGACATGTGGCAGCGCTCGATCGCGACGCCTTCGTCGCGCAGCTTCGCGATCAGCCCGGAGACCAGTTCGCCCGGCGTCGTGGCGCCGAGCGCCCGCTCCACCAGCCAGTCGATGATCGCCGCCGCGGCCGCCGTCGGTTTCCCGTTCATCCGCGCCTCCTTGCGCCCGGAAGATAGGCGGGCCGGGGCGGAACGCAAAGGGCCGCCCCGAAGGGCGGCCCCGTATCCCGTCCGCGACGGAGGATCACGCCTCGTCGTCGGCCGCCTCGTACTCGGCGAGGCGCGCCTTGTCGGCGGCGCCCTTCGCCGCCGGGTCGCGGTCCACCAGCTCGATGATCGCCATCGGCGCCATGTCGCCATAGCGGAAGCCGGCCTTGAGGACGCGGCAATAGCCGCCGTTGCGGTCCTTGTAGCGGGCGCCGAGCGTGTCGAAGAGCTTCGCGACCGGCGCCTCGTGGCGCAGCTCGGCGATGGCCTGGCGGCGGGCGTGAAGATCGCCGCGCTTGCCGAGGGTGACGAGCTTGTCGAAGACCCGCTTCAGCTCCTTCGCCTTCGGCAGCGTCGTCTTGATCTGCTCGTGCTCGATCAGCGAGGCCGCCATGTTGGCGAACATGGCCTTCCTGTGCTCATGGGTCCGGTTGAGCTTCCGGTAGCCGTGCGCGTGGCGCATCTTTCAGATCCTTTCGGTTTATCCTTTGTCCGGCGGCCCTGCGTCGGGGCCGCCTCCTTGGGGCTTTCGCCCGGGTAGGCACGTCACATCTGCACGTCGAGGCGGTCCGCCCCGGCGAACCGGGGCGGGGAAGATCAGAGCTGGTCCTCGTACTTCTTCGCGAGGTCCTCGATGTTGTCCGGCGGCCAGTCGGCCACGTCCATGCCGAGATGCAGGCCCATGCCCGAGAGCACTTCCTTTATCTCGTTCAGCGACTTCCGGCCGAAGTTCGGGGTGCGGAGCATCTCCGCCTCGGTCTTCTGGATGAGGTCGCCGATATAGACGATGTTGTCGTTCTTCAAGCAGTTCGCCGAGCGGACGGAGAGCTCGAGCTCGTCGACCTTCTTCAGCAGGACCGGGTTGAACTCCAGCTCCTGCGGGATCTCCGGCGCGGCGTCGGCCCGCGGCTCGTCGAAGTTGATGAAGGTGCGGAGCTGGTCCTGCAGGATGCGGGCCGCGTAGGCGATCGCATCCTCCGGCGTCAGCGAGCCGTCAGTCTCCACGTTCATCGTCAGCTTGTCGTAGTCGAGCACCTGGCCCTCGCGGGTCGGCTCGACCTTGTAGGAGACCTTGCGCACCGGCGAGTAGAGCGCGTCGATCGGGATGAGGCCGATCGGCGCGTCCTCCGGCCGGTTCTTGTCCGCCGGGACGTAGCCCTTGCCCTGCTGGACGGTCACTTCGACGTGAAGGTCCGCGCCCTCGTCGAGCTGGCAGATGACGTGCTCCTTGTTGAGCACCTCGACGCCGGCGATCTCCTGGATGTCGCCCGCCGTGAGCGCGCCCGGGCCGCGGCCGCGGAGCGTCAGGCGCTTCGGGCCCTCGACGTCCATGCGGAGCGCGACGCCCTTCATGTTCAGCACGATGTCCGTCACGTCCTCGCGGACGCCCGGAATCGACGAGAACTCATGCAGCACGCCGTCGATCTGGATCGACGTGATCGCCGCGCCCTGGAGCGAGGAGAGGAGCACACGGCGCAGCGCGTTGCCGAGGGTGAGGCCGAAGCCCCGCTCGAGCGGCTCGGCGACCGCGGTCGCGAGGCGCTTCGGGTCCGCGCCCGGCGTGACGACGAGGCCCTGCGGCTTGATGAGGTCCTGCCAGTTCTTATGGATCGTCATTCGGTCCTCCATCCCTGCGTCTCGCCGGATCCGTAGCGAGACGCGCCCGAGGATTCGTCAATCCTTCAAATGGCTTCGGCCCGCCGCACGGCGGGCCGGCGCCGAAACCAGCCCCGACTCAGACGCGACGGCGCTTCGGCGGACGGCAGCCGTTATGCGCGATCGGCGTCACGTCGCGGATCGCCGTGACGGTGAAGCCCTGGGTCTGAAGCGCGCGGAGCGCGCTCTCGCGGCCCGAGCCCGGGCCCTGCACCTCGACCTCGAGCGTGCGGACGCCATGCTCCTGCGCCTTCTTGCCCGCATCCTCCGCCGCGACCTGCGCGGCGTAGGGGGTGGACTTGCGCGAGCCCTTGAAGCCCATCGCGCCGGCCGAAGACCAGGCGATCGTGTTCCCCTGCGCGTCGGTGATCGTGATCATCGTGTTGTTGAACGACGAGTTCACGTGAGCGACGCCCGTGGAGATGTTCTTGCGCTCCTTCCGCTTCGTGCGGACCTTATCGCGAGCCATATCTCTGCCCTCTTATTTCTTCTTGCCGGCGATCGGCTTCGCCGGGCCCTTGCGGGTGCGGGCGTTGGTGTGGGTGCGCTGGCCGCGCACAGGCAGGCCGCGACGATGGCGGAGGCCCCGGTAGCAGCCGAGATCCATCAGCCGCTTGATGTTCATCGCGGTCTCGCGGCGAAGGTCGCCCTCGACCGCGAGGTTCGCGTCGATATGCTCACGGATCGAGAGCACCTCGGCGTCGGAGAGCTCGTTGACGCGGCGGGCCATGTCGACGCCCGTCGCCTCGCAGATCTGCCGCGCGGTGGTGTCGCCGATGCCATGAATGTAGGTCAGCGCGACATGCACGCGCTTGTTCGTCGGTATGTTCACGCCTGCGATGCGCGCCACGATCTCGCTCCGTCGTTCCGCCCTTCGGGCCGTCCCAGTTTGAGCCCAGCGCGCGCGATTCGCGCGCCGGCCCCGATTTTTCGATGCCGTTCAGGCCCTTGCGGAGCCCTTCCGGTCGCCTTGCCGAAGGAAGCGCGGAGTATATGAGCGCGCCGCCTCCGGTCAACCCCTTGCGGGGCCGGTCCTACCCGTCCAGCGCCGCGCCGATCGCCTGGGTGACCTGGTCGATCGGAAGCATGCCGTCCACTTCCTTCAGTTTGCCGCCGCGGCGGTAGTAGGCGATCAGCGGCGCGGTGGCCTCGTGATACTCCACGAGCCGCGCGCGGACCGTCTCCGCGTTGTCGTCCTTGCGCCGCTTGAACTCGGTGGAGCCGCACTTGTAGCAGGTCCCGTTCGCGGCCGGCTTGTCGACGTCATGATAGCCCTCGCCGCACTTGGCGCAGGTGAAGCGGCCGGAGATCCGGTCCACCATCGCGTTCTCCTCGACCGCGATGTTCACGACGCGATCGAGCGTCATGCCCTTCTTCTCGAGCAGGACGTCCAGCGCCTCGGCCTGCGCGCGGGTGCGCGGGAAGCCGTCGAAGATGACCCCGCCGGCGGCGTCGGGCGCGTTCAGCCGCTCGTCCACCACGCCGATGACGATCTCGTCGGAGACGAGGCCGCCGGCCTTCATCACCGCGTCGGCGGCCTTGCCGACCTCGGTGCCGGCCGCGACGGCGGCGCGCAGCATGTCGCCAGTCGAAAGTTGCACCATGCCGCGGCTCTCCGCGAGAATGCGCGCCTGGGTTCCCTTGCCCGCCCCCGGCGGACCCAGAAGGATCACGTTCATGTCAGCGCCGCCTCTCCGGTTTCCGCCCCATACGGGCCTTCGCCCTGTTCTTTCCACCCAGCCGCGACTTTTCGATCAGACCTTCGTACTGATGCGCGAGCAGATGGCTCTGCACCTGGCTGATCGTATCCATCGTGACGGACACCACGATCAGAACCGAAGTCCCGCCGAAATAGAAGGGAACCGCGAAACGGGAGATCAGGATCTCCGGCAGGACGCAGATCGCTGAAAGATAGAGCGCGCCCACCACGGTCAGCCGCGTCAGCACGTAGTCGAGATAGGCGGCGGTGTTCTTGCCGGGCCGGATGCCGGGCACGAAACCGCCCTGCTTCTTCAGGTTTTCGGCCACGTCGTCCGGATTGAAGACGACGGCGGTGTAGAAGAAGCAGAAGAAGACGATCAGCGAGACGAAGAAGACAAGGAAGAGCGGCTGCCCCCGGCCGAGCGCGGCCGAGACGATCTGGAGCCATTCCGAGCCGTTCTGCCCGGCGAAGCCGGCGACCGTCGTCGGCATCAGCAGGAGCGACGAGGCGAAGATCGGCGGGATCACGCCCGCGGTATTCACCTTGAGCGGCAGGTGCGAGCTGTCGCCGCCATAGACCTTCGCGCCGACCTGGCGCTTCGGGTACTGGACGAGGATGCGCCGCTGCGCCCGCTCGAGGAAGACGACGAAGGCGATCACGGCGACCGCGCCGATCAGGATCGCGAGGATCAGCCAGGCGGCGATCTGGCCGGTGCGGCCAAGCTCGAAGAACTGCGCCAGCGCGCTCGGCAGCTCGGCGACGATGCCGACATAGATGATGAGCGAGATGCCGTTGCCGACGCCGCGGGCGGTGATCTGCTCGCCCAGCCACATCAGGAACATCGTGCCGCCGACCAGCGTGATGACGGCGGAGGCGACGAAGAACGGCCCCGGATTGAGCGCCAGCCCCTGGCCCTGAAGGCCGACCGCGACGCCATAGGCCTGCACGGTCGCCAGCACCACGGTGCCGTAGCGGGTGTACTGGTTGATCTTCTTCCGGCCCGCCTCGCCTTCCTTCTTCAGCGTCTCGAGGCTCGGCACCATCGAGGTCATGAGCTGCATGATGATCGAGGCGGAGATGTAGGGCATGATCCCGAGCGAGAAGATCGCCATGCGGCTGACCGCGCCGCCCGAGAACATGTTGAAGACGCCGAGGATGCCCGACTGCGTCTGCTCGATGAAACGAGCCAGCTGCACCGGGTCGATGCCCGGCATCGGGATGTAGGTGCCCAGCCGGTAGATGATCAGGAGCGCCAGCGCGAAGACGATGCGCTGCCGGAGCTCCTTGGCGCGCCCGAAGGCGCTCCAGGAAAGGTTCGCGGCAAGTTGCTCGGCGGCAGACGCCATCTCGTGATGTCCCTATCGGCGGACGGTCCGCGCCCCGTTCTTCGCGGGGCGCGGCCGGCTCATTCGGCGGAGGCGGGCTTTGCGGCCCGGGCCGCCGCGCGACGCACGGCGACGACATCCACGATCTCGACCTTCCCGCCGGCCTTTTCAACCGCCTCGACGGCGGTCTTGGAGGCGCCGGCGACGGAAAGCGTCAGCGGAGCGGAAAGTTCACCCTTGGCGAGCAGGCGCACGCCGTCGAGCGCGCGGCGGATCACGCCGGCGGCGACCAGCGCCGTCTCGTCCAGCGCCGCGCCGGAGGCGATGGCGCCGCGATCAAGCGCATCCTGAAGCGTCTTCAGGTTGATGATCGCGAAATTCTTGCGGTTCGGGCTGTGGAAGCCGCGCTTCGGCAGGCGCCGATGGATCGGCATCTGGCCGCCCTCGAAGCCGTTGATCGCGACGCCCGACCGTGAGGTCTGGCCCTTGATGCCGCGGCCGGCGGTCTTGCCCTTGCCGGAGCCCGGGCCGCGGCCGACGCGCTTGCGCGCTTTCGTGGCGCCGGGATTGTCGGCGAGTTCGTGCAGTTTCATGACGCTGTCTCCTCGTGCCGGACGCGGGGGGCGGAGGCGTCAGAACCCCCCGGCCACGGTTTGCCTGGACGGCGCGGCCTTGTCAGCCGCGCTCCTCGATGATCTTCGCGAGATGCGGGATCGACTCCACCATGCCGCGAACCGAGGGCGTGTCCTCCAGCTCCCGGGTCCGGTGCATCTTGTTGAGGCCTAGGCCGATCAGCGTCGAGCGCTGCTTGGCCGGGCGGCGGATCGGGCTGCCGATCTGCTTCACGACTATGGTCTTCTTGGCCATCGTTCCGCTCCTCACGCTTCCGCGACTTCGGCCTCGGCCGGAGCCTCGGCGCCGCGGCGGGCGATCTCGACCACCTTCTTGCCGCGCCGGGACGCGACCATCCGCGGCGACTGCTCCTTGCCGAGCCCGTCGAAGGTGGCGCGGATCATGTTGTAGGGGTTCTGCGACCCGATCGACTTGGCGACCACGTCCTGAACGCCGAGCATCTCGAAGACGGCGCGCATCGGGCCGCCCGCGATGATGCCGGTGCCGGCCGGGGCCTGCCGCATCACGACCTTGCCGGCGCCCCAGCGCCCGTTCATGTCGTGATGGAGCGTGCGGCCCTCGCGAAGCGGCACGCGCACCATCGAACGCTTCGCGTCCTCGGTCGCCTTGCGGATCGCCTCCGGCACCTCGCGGGCCTTGCCCGTGCCGAAGCCGACCCGGCCCTTCTGGTCGCCGACCACGACGAGCGCCGCGAAACCGAAGCGCTTGCCGCCCTTCACCGTCTTCGAGACACGGTTGATCGCGACGAGGCGATCCTGGAATTCGGGCTCTTCCTCCCGCCGGGAGCCCCGCCCGCGACCGCGGTCGCCGCCGCGATTGTCTTCTCTGGCCATCGGAGCCTCCTTAGAACTTCAACCCGCCCTCACGGGCGGCGTCGGCGAGGGACTTGATCTTGCCGTGGAAGATGTAGCCGCCGCGATCGAACACGACGTCCTCCACCCCGGCCGCCTTGGCCCGCTCGGCGATCATCGCGCCGATCTTGGCCGCCGCCTCGACATTGTTCTTGCCGACGAAGCCGAGCGCGGATTCAAGCGTCGAGGCCGCGGCGAGAGTCACGCCGCGCGCATCGTCGATGATCTGCGCCGAGATGTTCTTCGACGACCGGTGGACGGAAAGGCGCGGCTTGCCGCCGCCCACCTTCCGGAGCTTGGAGCGGACGCGCATGCGGCGCCGCTGGAACAGGTCCCGCTTGTTGTTCGCCATGATCGCGCCCTTACTTCTTCTTGCCTTCCTTGCGGAAGATGAACTCGCCCTTGTAGCGGATGCCCTTGCCCTTGTAGGGCTCCGGCTTGCGCCACTCGCGGATCTTCGCGGCCACTTCGCCGACCAACTGCTGGTCGATGCCGGTGATCTCGATCTCCGTGGGCTTCGGCGTGACGATCTGGATCCCCTCGGGGATCTGGAAGTCCACGTCGTGGCTGTAGCCGAGCGCCAGCTTCAGGGTCTTGCCCTGGGCCTGCGCGCGGTAGCCGACGCCCTGGATCTCAAGCTCGCGCTTGAAGCCGTCGGTCACGCCCGTGACCAGGTTCTGAACCTGGGTGCGGGTCATGCCCCACTGCTGGCGCGCGCGCTTGGACTCGCCGCGCGGCTTCACGGTGACGACGGAGCCGTCCACCGCGATGTCGACATCGTCGGTCGCGGTGAAGGAGCGCTGGCCCTTCGGGCCCTTGACGCTGATCGTCTGCCCGGAGACCGAGGCGGTCACGCCGCCCGGGATCTCGACGGGTTTCTTGCCGATACGAGACATCGCGCCCTCCTCAGAACACCGTGCAGAGCACTTCGCCGCCAACATTGGCGGCGCGCGCCTGCGCGTCGGACATCACGCCACGGGGCGTCGACACGATCGAGACGCCGAGGCCCTGGCGGACCTCCGGGATCGCCCTCGATGCGGAGTAGACGCGGCGGCCGGGCTTGGACACGCGGCGAAGCTCACGGATCGCCGGGGCGCCCTCATGATACTTCAGCTCGATGACGAATTCGGGCTTGCCCTCGTTCGCCTCGTCCTTCGCGTAGCCGCGGATGTAGCCCTCGTCCGTCAGCACGTCGAGCACCCAGCCGCGAAGCTTGGAGGCCGGCGTCTTGACGGAGGTCTTGCCGCGCATCGACGCGTTGCGGATGCGGGCCAGCATATCGCCGAGAGGATCGTTCATGGCTCTCTCCTCACCAGCTCGACTTGACCATGCCGGGGATCTGCCCGGCGGAGGCGAGCTCACGGAGCGCGATGCGGGACATCTGCAGCTTCCGGTAATAGGCCTTGGGACGGCCGGTGACCTGGCAGCGGTTGTGCAGCCGGGTCGCCGACGAGTTGCGCGGGAGCTCGGCCAGCTTGAGGCGCGCCTTGAAGCGCTCCTCCATCGACAGGCTCTCGTCGCGCGCGATCTCTTTCAGCTTCGCGCGCTTCGCGGCGTAGGTCTCGACGAGCTTCTGCCGCTTCTCTTCGCGGGCGATCATGCTCTTCTTGGCCATATCTGATCTCCCCGCTCAGTTCACGAAGGGCAGGTTGAAGTGCTTCAGGAGCGCCTTCGCCTCGGCGTTGTTCGCCGCAGTGGTCGCGATGACGATATCCATGCCCCAGACCTGATCGATCTTGTCGTAGTCGATCTCCGGGAAGATGATGTGCTCCTTGATCCCCATCGCGAAGTTGCCGCGGCCGTCGAAGGCCGAGCCCTTCACGCCGCGGAAGTCGCGGATCCGGGGCATGGCGATCGTCACGAGGCGATCGAGGAACTCATACATCCGGTCGCCGCGCAGCGTTACCTTCACGCCGATCGGCATCCCCTCGCGCAGCTTGAAGCCGGCGATGGAGTTCCGCGCCTTGGTGATCACAGGCTTCTGGCCGGCGATCTTCATCAGATCGTCATGCGCGGACTTGACCTTCTTGGAGTCCGACACGGCCTCGCCGACGCCCATGTTCAGGACGATCTTGTCGAGCCGCGGGATCATCATGTCGTTCTTGTAGCCGAACTCTTCCTTGAGCGCGGCGCGCACCTTGTCGGCGTAGTACGCCTTGAGGCGCGGCGTGTAACCGGCGTCGTCAAGCATCGATGATCTCCCCGGACTTCTTCGCGAACCGGACCTTCTTGCCGTCCACCGTCTTGAAGCCGACGCGGGTCGGCCCGCCGTCCTTCGGATCGACCAGCGCGAGATTCGAAAGATCGATCGGCGCGGCCTTGGGGATCCGGCCGCCCTGGTTCTGGGCGGACTGACGGGTGTGGCGGATGACGACGTTGACCCCGGCGACGACCGCCCGGTTCTCCTTCGGCATCACCTTCTCGATCTCGCCTTCCTTGCCCTTGTCGCGGCCGGCGAGCACGACGACCTTGTCGCCCTTCTTGAGTTTCGCGGCCATCAGAGCACCTCCGGCGCCAGGCTGATGATCTTCATGAAGTTCTTGGCGCGAAGCTCGCGCACGACCGGCCCGAAGATGCGGGTGCCGATCGGCTCCATGTTGTTGTTGAGGATCACGGCGGCGTTGCCGTCGAAGCGGATCGCGGTGCCGTCCTCGCGGCGCACCTCTTTCGCGGTGCGGACGACGACCGCCTTGCGGACCTCGCCCTTCTTCACGCGGCCCCGCGGGATCGCTTCCTTGACGGAGACGACGATCACGTCTCCGACGGAAGCGTATTTCCGCTTCGCGCCGCCGAGCACCTTGATGCACTGGACCCGGCGCGCGCCCGAATTGTCGGCGACGGCCAGATTAGACTGCATCTGGATCATGCTGGTTTCTCCCGACCTGCAGAGACCTGATCAGCGGCCCTGCGGTTTCGACGAACCGGGGGTATGTGAAGGGCGCCCTCAGGCGTCGATCACCACCTCCCAGCGCTTGGTCTTCGAGATCGGGGCGCATTCGCGGATGCGAACGACGTCGCCGACCTTGAACTGGTTGGCCTCATCATGCGCCCGATACTTCTTCGAGCGGCGGATGGTCTTCTTCAGAACCGGGTGCGTGATGCGGCGCTCGACGAGGACGGTGACCGTCTTGTCGTTGGCGTTGCTGACGACCGCGCCCTGGAGGATTCGCTTCGGCATCTCAGTTCTCCGCGGCCGCGGCGGCGGCCTTCTCGTTCAGCACCGTCTTGACGCGCGCGGCGTCGCGCCGCGCCTTGCGGAAGGCGGCGGTGTTGTCCAGCTGGCCCGTGGCCTGCCGGAAGCGGAGGTTGAAGCTCTCCTTCTTCAGCTTCGCGAGTTCCTCGCGCAGCTGGTCCGGCGTCTTTTCGCGCAGTTCTGCGGGTTTCATTCCGCACTTCCTTTCGACATCGCCGGAGAGCCCCAGAAGGGTCACCCTGATTCCGGCGGAGATCAGCAGAGGCCGGCCCTATACGCCGCGCGCCGGATGGGCGCAACCCCTCCGGGCCGGTAAGTTCCGATTATCGCGCGTCGCCACGGATGGCGGGGCGGCTTGGCCATTCATAGACGCCTTTGCCGGCGCTTTCGAGCATCGTTGTCAGCTAGACAGTCACCGAGGCGACCCGCCCGGGCCGCGCCCTTCTCCGCCCCCGGAGGCGCGGTGGCGATGTCTCCAACCGTTCAGCCGTCGTTCGGGGCTTCCGGGATAAATCGTCGGCCACAAGCGCACCGCGCGCCCATTCAGGGCCGGGTGCGGCCCTCGTCGTCGGACCCCGCAGGCGAGACAGCAAAGGCCCCACCGGTCTCCCGGCGGGGCCTCGCAATTCCGGGCCGTCAGGCCCTGCGGCTCACCAGTCCTCGCGGACCACGAACCGGCACTTGATCGGCAGCTTCATCGCCGCGAGGCGCAGGGCCTCCTGGGCGACGGTTTCGGAGACGCCGTCGATCTCGAACATGATGCGGCCCGGCTTCACCTTGGCCGCCCAGTACTCGACCGAGCCCTTGCCCTTGCCCATGCGGACTTCGGTGGGCTTCTGCGTGACCGGCACGTCCGGGAAGATCCGGATCCAGACGCGACCCTGCCGCTTCATGTGGCGGGTGAGCGCGCGGCGGGCGGCCTCGATCTGCCGGGCGGTGATCCGCTCGGGCTCGACCGCCTTGAGGCCGTAATGGCCGAAGTTCAGATCGAATCCGCCCTTCGCCTCGCCGTGGATGCGGCCCTTGTGCTGCTTGCGGAATTTCGTGCGCTTCGGAGAGAGCATGATCCTGTCCTTTCAGTCGGCGCGGCCTGGCCTCAGCGGGCCGGGCGCGCGCCGCCCTCCTGGGCTTCGGCCTGGCGACGGTCGTGAGCCTGCGGATCGTGCTCGAGCACCTCGCCCTTGAAGATCCAGACCTTCACGCCGCAGATGCCATAGGCGGTCTTCGCCTCGGCCTGGGCATAGTCGATGTCGGCGCGGAGCGTGTGGAGCGGCACGCGGCCCTCGCGATACCACTCCGTCCGGGCGATCTCGGCCCCGCCAAGGCGGCCGCCAAGGTTCATCCGGATGCCCTGCGCGCCCATCCGCATCGCGTTCTGCACCGCGCGCTTCATGGCGCGGCGGAAGGCGACGCGGCGTTCGAGCTGCTGCGCCACGTTCTCGGCGAGAAGCTGCGCGTCGATCTCGGGCTTGCGGATCTCGACGATGTTGAGATGCAGCTCCGACTTCGTGAACTTCGCGACCTCCTTGCGGAGGTTCTCGATGTCGGCGCCCTTCTTGCCGATGATCACGCCCGGCCGCGCGGTGTGGATCGTCACCCGGCACTTACGGTGCGGGCGCTCGATCACGACGCGGGAGACGCCGGCGGAGGCGCACTTCTTCTTGATGAACTCGCGGATCCGCAGGTCCTCGTGGAGGAGCGGGCCGTAGTCCTTCGTGTTCGCGAACCAGCGGCTGTCCCAGGTGCGGTTGACCTGGAGGCGGAGGCCGATCGGATTGACCTTCTGTCCCATTACGCCTGCTCCTCGACCTGACGCACCTTGATCGTGATCTGCGCGAAGGGCTTCATGATGCGCCCGTAGCGGCCGCGCGCCCGCGGGGAGCCGCGCTTCAGCGTCAGGTTCTTGCCGACCCAGGCCTCGGCGACGACGAGATCGTCGACGTCGAGCCCGTGGTTGTTCTCAGCGTTCGCGATGGCGCTCTGCAGCGTCTTCTTCACGTCGCCGGCGATCCGCTTCTTCGAGAAGGTCAGATCGGCCAGCGCCTTCGCGACCGGCTTGCGGCGGATGAGCTGCGCGACGAGGTTGAGCTTCTGCGGGCTCACCTTGAGCATCCGGCTCGTGGCGAGCGCCTCGGTCTCCTCGGCGCGGCGGGGGTTCTTCTCCTGACCCATCGCCTTATCTCCGCTTCGCTTTTTTGTCGGCCGTATGGCCGTAATAGGTGCGCGTCGGCGAGAACTCGCCGAACTTGTGGCCGATCATGTCTTCCGACACGGCGACCGGGATGTGCTTCTTGCCGTTGTAGACGCCGAAGGTCAGCCCGACGAATTGCGGCAGGATGGTCGAGCGGCGAGACCAGATCTTGATGACCTGGTTCTTGCCCGAGCCCTGCGACTTCTCGGCCTTCTTCAGAACGTGGGCGTCGACGAACGGGCCCTTCCAGACGGAACGCGGCATATGTCCGGCCCCCCTTAGCGCTTCGACTTGCGGAGATGACGGCTCCGCAGAATGTACTTGTCGGTGGCCTTGTTCCGCCGGGTCTTGGCGCCCTTGGTGGGCTTGCCCCAGGGGGTGACCGGGTGACGGCCGCCGGAGGTCCGGCCTTCGCCGCCGCCATGCGGGTGGTCGATCGGGTTCATCACGACGCCGCGAACCGACGGGCGAACGCCGAGATGCCGCATGCGGCCGGCCTTGCCGAAGTTCTGGTTCGAGTTGTCGGGGTTCGACACCGCGCCGATCGTCGCCATGCACTCCTGGCGCACCGCCCGAAGCTCGCCCGAAGAGAGGCGAAGCTGGGCGTAGCCGCCGTCACGCCCGACGAACTGGGCGTAGGCGCCGGCGGAACGGGCGATCTGCCCGCCCTTGCCCGGCTTGATCTCGACATTGTGGACGATCGTGCCGACCGGCATGCCGGAGAACGGCATCGCGTTGCCCGGCTTCACGTCGACCTTGGCGCCGGCGATGACCTTGTCGCCCACCGCGAGCCGCTGCGGCGCGATGATGTAGGCCTGCTCGCCGTCGTCATAGCGGATCAGCGCGATGAAGGCGGTCCGGTTCGGATCGTATTCGATCCGCTCCACGGTCGCCGACACATCGAACTTCCGCCGCTTGAAATCGACGATCCGGTAAAGCCGCTTGGCGCCGCCGCCCATACGGCGCGACGTCATCCGCCCGGTGTTGTTCCGCCCGCCCGACTTGGTGAGACCCTCCGTAAGGGACTTCACCGGGCGGCCTTTCCACAGCTCCGAACGGTCGATCAGAACCAGCCCGCGCTGGCCCGGCGTCGTCGGCTTGTACGACTTCAACGCCATCTTGCTGTCTCCCGCTTCCTACTCAGAGGCCCGTCGTCACGTCGATGGCGTTGCCCGCCTCGAGCGTCACGTAGGCCTTCTTCACGTCCTTCCGCGTGCCGGGGCGGCCGCGGAAGCGCTTCGTCTTGCCCTTGGTCACGGTCGTGTTCACGGCCTTGACCTTCACCCCGAAGAGCGCCTCGACCGCGGCCTTGATCTCCGGCTTCGAGGCTTCCTTGGAAACCTCGAAGACGACCGCATTCGCCTCGGAGGCCAGCGTGGCCTTCTCGGTGATGATCGGGCGACGGATGACATCGTACTGTTCCGGCTTCGCGCTCATTTCAGCCGCTCCTCGAGGGCGGCGACCGCCGCCTTGGTGAGAACCAGACGGTCGCGCCGCAGGATGTCGTAGACATTGGCGCCGACGCTCGGCAGCACGTCCACGTTCGGAATGTTGCGCGCGGCGCGGGCGAAGCCCTCGTCGACCGCAGACCCGTCGATGATCAGCGCCTTGGCGAGGCCGAGCTTGTCGAAGGCCGCCTTCAGCTCCTTCGTCTTGCCGCTCTCCAGCTTCGCCTCGTCGAGGACGATCAGCTCGCCCGCCTTCGCCTTCGCCGAAAGGGCGTGACGGAGGCCGAGCGCGCGGACCTTCTTCTGGATGTCGTGCGCGTGGGAGCGGACGACCGGGCCCTTCGCGTTGCCGCCGTGGCGGAACTGCGTAACGCCCTTGTCGCCGTGACGCGCGCCGCCCGAGCCCTTCTGACGAACGATCTTCTTCGTCGAATAGCTGACTTCGCCGCGGGTCTTGGTCTTGTGGGTGCCGGCCTGGCGCTTGGCCAGCTGCCAGCGCACCACGCGATGCAGGATGTCGGCGCGCGGCTCGAGGCCGAAGACCTCGTCCGCGAGCTCGATCTCGCCGGCCGCCTCGCCGGCGAGGAGGATCACCTGGGCCTTCATTCCGTCGCTCCTTCCCCGGCTTCCGGCGCCTCGACGGGCGCGGATTCGGCCGCGGTGGCCTCGGCCGCAGCCGCCGCAACGGCGCGGATCGCGGCCGGCGTCGGCAGATCGGCGGGCGCGGCCTTCTTCACCGCGTCCTTGATCGTGACCCAGCCGCCCTTCGAGCCCGGCACCGCGCCCTTGACCATGATCAGGCCGCGATCCGCGTCCGTCTTCACGATCTCGAGGTTCTGCGTGGTGACGCGGACCTGGCCCATATGGCCGGCCATCTTCTTGCCCTTGAACACCTTGCCGGGGTCCTGGCACTGGCCGGTCGAACCGTGCGAGCGGTGGCTGATCGACACGCCGTGCG
>CALFYQ010000439.1 GCA_937952085.1 uncultured Paracoccaceae bacterium
AGCGAAACCATCAGCGCCGCGCCAACGCCGGCCTGAACCAGCCCCCGTCCGTCATTCTCAAGGCTGATGTTGACGCCGAAGGCGGTGTCGAACCGCAGCGTGTCGTCGCCGTAGACGCCCGAACCCTCGCCGCCGTCGCCGACCGCCGCGATGTTCCCCGGCCCGGTGATGACGAGGAGGTCGTTCCCCCCCTCGCCGTCCAGCGTGATGTCGCCCTGCCCGAGAACCGTGTCGTCGCCCGCGCCCATGCGGACGAGATCCTCCGCGCCGACGCCGTTGAAGAGGTCCCCGCCGTCGCCGCCGAAGAACACGTCCCTGACATCGGATCCGACGACTGCATCGGTGTCGTCCGTGCCGAGAACGAGGGTCTTTCCGAGGAGGTCCGCCTGCGTGACGGGCGCATTCGTGAGGGAGGAGAGGTCGAAGGTGATCCCCGTCAGGGCGACGTTGGCGCCGAAGATCGCGTTTCCATAGTCGCCGTCCGCCCCGCCTTGGATGCCGACCCCCGGCGTCCCGCCTATCGCGACGGAGCCTCCCGCGCCCGCGCGGATCGTCGTGGAGCCGCCCCCGTAGACGGTGATGGAATTGTTGATGGAATAGATGCCGATGACCGCAATGCCGCCGTTCCGCCCGTCCGGGGAGCCGTTGGTGTAATTCGTCCCGTCGCCCCCCGGTCCGCCGATAGCCGTCCCGTCCACTGTGAGGTTGCGGATCGCGAGGTCGCCGGTGTTGCGGATGCCCGCCACCGCGGTCCCGCCGGAATAGTTGCCGTAATTGTCCCCCGGATCGGGATCGAACCCGTCGCCGCCCTGCGCTTGGGCGCCGGTGATCACCGTGTCGATGACGGTCATCGTCGCCCCGCTCCGGTTGTAGACCGTGGCGGCGGCGGTGAAGTCGCTCTGCGCGAAGGGCAGGCCCTCCACCCGCGTCTCCGAGATCGTGGAGCCCGTGATCGTGAGCGTCCCGCGGTTCTCGATCACGGTGCCGATGGTGGCGATCTCGGCAAGCCCGAAGCCGAGCGTCATCGTGAGCCCGTCGAGCGTGACGGCGGCGCCTGCCCCGACATAGGCGAACCGCGAATCCGCGCTGTCGGCGACCCCGTTGCCGTTCCGGTCGCCGGAGATGGTGATGCGGTCGTCGCCGTCGATCGAGACCGTGTCGGTCGAGAATGTGAGCTGGTCCTGGAGCGTGATGGTCCCGCTCAGGCCGTTGGCGAAGACGATCTGGTCCGCTCCGGCGGACGCGTCCGCCTGCGCGATCGCGTCGCGGAGGCTTCCCGCGCCCGAATCCGCCAGCGTCGTGACCGTGAAAGTCGCCATGCCCCACCCCCTGCGTTCGGCGCAGGCTAGGCGTTAAGGATCGATTAAGCGATTGCCAATCGGCACATCATCCGGGCTCACGTGGTGAATATGCCTCGCGAGACACGCATGCCGGGAGATTCGCGGCCTGTGCTGCGCCGTATCGGCGATGTCCTGACGCGAAGAAGGCCCGGGTTCGACTGTCCCGGGCCGGGCCGAATCAGGCGATCTTCACAACCGCCTTGCCGAAATTCGTTCCCGAGAGGAGGGAAAGAAAGGCGGCGGGGGCGTTCTCCAGCCCTTCCGTCACCGTCTCCTTCACCTTGATCTCGCCGGCGGCGACGAGGGGCGCGGCCTCGGCGAGGAACTCGCCGGTCTTCTCCGCGTGGTCGAAGACGATGAAGCCCCGCACCGTGGCGCGGTTGACGAGGATCGCGCGCCAGAGCTGCGCGCTCCGGTCCGGCCCCTCGGCCCCGCCGGCCATGGCGTTGTATTGCGAGATCATGCCGCAGAGCGGGATCCGGGCGAAGAAGTTGAGGATCGGCAGGACGGCGAAGAGCGTGGCGCCGCCGACATTCTCGAAATAGATGTCGACGCCCTTCGGGCATGCCTCGGCGAGCTTCTTCTTCAGGTCGGGGTCACGGTGGTCGACGCAGGCGTCGCAGCCGAGGACATCGACCGCATAGGCGCATTTCTCCGCCCCGCCGGCGACGCCGACGACCCGGAGGCCGCGCCGCTTCGCAAGCTGGCAGACCATCGAGCCGACCGCGCCGGTGGCGGCGGAGACGACGATCGTCTCGCCTTCCTTCGGCTTGCCGTGGACGTTGAGGCCGACCCAGGCGGTCAGCCCCGGCATCCCGAGCGCGCCGAGCGAGAGCGAGGGGGAGAGCGCGGTTCCCCAGCCTTGCGCTGGGTCGAGCACGGTCAGCCCGGCGCCGGTATGCGCCTGGAGATGCGCCCAGTTCATGATGCCCATGACGAGCGCGCCCTTCGGGTAGGAGGGGTGATCGCTCTCCAGCACCTCGGCGACGCCGCCCGAATAGATCGGCCCGCCGGGCACGAAGGGCTGCGCATAGGACTTCGCGTCCGACATCCGGCCCCGAAGGTACGGGTCCACCGAAAGCCAGAGCAGCTTCAGCACCACGCCGCCTTTCGGCGTCGCGGGCGCCGGCGCCTCGCGCAGGATGAAGTTCTCCGGCGTCGGCGTGCCGACGGGATAGGATGCGAGCAGAATTTCCCGGTTTAGGGTCATGGGCGGCCCCCCTCTTTCCCGGAACCTAATCGTGTGGAGCCGGTGCGCAAGCGTCGAGGTTCACACCGGCGCCGAAGCGCGGTTGCGGCGCGCCCGCCCTGACGGGGCTTGCGCCCCGCCGCGCGGCGGATAGGTTGCCCCGCAACGACAAGAAAGGGTGGAGACGATGGGCGCGCTCGACGACCTATTCAGCCTCGAAGGGCGCGTCGCGCTCGTCACCGGCGGCGCGACGGGCATAGGCCGGATGGCGGCGACCGGGCTCGCCTCCGCCGGCGCGCGGGTGATGATCGCCTCGCGCAAGCTCGAGATGTGCGAGACCACGGCGAAGGAGATCAACGCCCTTGGCCTCGCCGGAAAGGTCGAGGCGTTTCAGGGCGATGTCGGCACGGAAGAGGGCTGCGAGGCGCTCGTCGCCGAGGTCGGCGGCCGCACCGACCGGCTCCACATCCTGATGAACAACGCCGGCGTCACCTGGGGCAAGCCCTATGGGGAGTTCCCCTATGCCGCCTGGGAAAAGGTGATGAAGGTCAATCTGACCGGCCTCTTCCACCTCACCCAGCGCCTCACGCCGATGCTGGCGAAGAGCGCCACGCTGGAGGATCCGGCCCGCGTCGTGAATGTCGGCTCGGTGATGGGAACCGCGCCGATCGGCGTCGGCGCCTATTCCTATTCCGCCTCGAAGGGCGCGGTTCACCACCTGACGAAGATTCTCGCGACCGAGCTTGCGCACCGGCGGATCACTGTGAACGCCATCGCGCCCGGCCCGTTCCAGTCCAACATGACCGCCTTCGCCACCGCCGACGCCGAGAACCGGGACCGGATCGGCTCGAAGACGCCGCTTGGCCGCATCGGCATGCCGGACGACATCGCCGGCCTACTGATCTTCCTCTCCTCGAAGGCCGGCGCCTATGTCACGGGCGCGGTGATCCCGGTGGATGGCGGCATCCATGTCGAGACCGTGAAAGACCTCTTCTGAAAGGACGATGAGATGAACCTGGGCGTCAGCGACAAGGTGAGGCCGCTGCTCGATGCGGTCTCCAAGATGCTGGAAGAGAAGGTCTACCCGGTCGAGGAGGAGTTCGAGTCGGAGATCGGCCGGCACCCGCAGGGCCGCTTCCACCACACCGACCGGCAGCTCGAGATCCTCGCCAACCTGAAGGCCGAGGCGAAGGCGCGCGGGCTCTGGAACTTCTGGCTGACCGATTCCGAGCGCGGCTACGGGCTCAACACGGTGGAATACGCCTATCTCGCCGCTGAGATGGGCAAGTCGAAGCTCGGGCCCGAGACCTTCAACTGCTCCGCGCCCGACACCGGCAACATGGAGGTGCTGGAGCGCTACGGCACCGAGAAGATGAAGAAGGACTGGCTGGAGCCCCTGATGGAAGGGAAGATCCGCTCCGCCTACCTGATGACCGAGCCGAACGTGGCCTCCTCCGACGCCACCAACATCTCGATGTCCTGCGTGCCGGACGGCGACGACTACGTTCTGAACGGCGAGAAGTGGTGGGCCTCGGGCGCCGGCGACCCGCGCTGCAAGGTCTACATCGTCATGGTGGCGACCGACCCCCACAACGAGAACAAGCACCGCCGCCATTCGATGGTCGTGGTTCCGGCCGGGACCAAGGGCGTCGAGATCCTGCGGCCGATGCAGGTCTTCGGCAATGACGACGCCCCGCATGGCCACATGCACATGCGCTTCACCGATGTGCGGATCCCGAAGGAGAACCTGATCCTCGGCCTCGGCCGCGGCTTCGAGGTCTCCCAGGGCCGGCTTGGCCCGGGCCGAATCCATCACGCGATGCGCGCGATCGGCCAGGCGGAGCGGGCGCTCGAGCTGATGTGCCGCCGCTCCCTCTCCCGCACCGCCTTCGGCAAGCCGCTGGCGCAGCTCGGCGCCAACCACGACATCATCGCGGAGTGCCGGATGGAGATCGACATGGCGCGTCTCCTCTGCCTGCAGACCTGCTACATGATGGACACGATCGGCAACAAGGCGGCCGCCCCCTGGATCTCCAAGATCAAGGTGATCGCGCCCAGGGTCTCGCTGAAGGTGATCGACGAGGCGATCCAGATGCACGGCGCCATGGGCATCTCCCAGGACACGCATCTCGCCGACGCCTGGACGCATCAGCGCACGCTCCGCCTCGCCGACGGGCCGGACGCGGTGCATCGCCGGGTGATCGCGCGGGACGAGCTCCGCAAGTACACCAACGCGCCGGTCTGAGATGTCCGAGGCGGCGCATGCGGCGGCGCGGATCGACCTCGACGCGGTCGAGCGCTGGCTGACGGGCCGGCTCCCGGAATTCCGGGGGGCGCTCTCGGCGGAGAAGACGACGACCGGGCAGTCCAACCCGACCTTCCTCCTCTCCTCGCCTTCGGGCGACTACGTGCTGCGGCGGAAGCCGCCGGGGCAGCTCCTCAAATCCGCCCACCAGGTGGACCGGGAGTTCCGGGTGATGCAGGCCCTCTGGGAGACGGACGTGCCGGTGCCGCGCGTCCGCCTCCTCTGCGAGGACGACGACGTCATCGGCTCGATGTTCTACGTGATGGACCGGGTGCCGGGCCGGGTGATCTTCGACCCGGCTGTGCCCGGCGTCTCGAACGAGGATCGCCGGGCGATGTACGAGGACATGAACCGCGTCCTCGCCGCGCTCCACATGGTCGACCACGAGGCGGTGGGGCTCGGCGATTTCGGCCGGCCGGGCAGCTATTTCGCCCGCCAGCTTTCGCGCTGGACGAAGCAGTATCGCGCCTCCGAGACCGAGACGATCCCGGAACTCGAGGCGCTGATCAAGTGGCTCGAGGCGGAGACGCCGGCGGAGGACGACCGCACCTCCATCGTCCACGGCGACTACCGGATCGACAACCTGATCTACCACCCGACCGAGCCGCGCATCGTCGCGGTGATCGACTGGGAGCTTTCGACGCTCGGCCATCCGATCGCCGATCTCGCCTATCAGCGGATGCAGGGCCGCCTGCCGCCGGGCGAGGTGGGCCGCGGCCTCGCGGGCGTGGACCGCAAGGCGCTCGGCATCCCGTCCGAGGACGAATATGTCGAGATGTACATGAAGCGGACCGGGCTCACCTCGATCCCCGAGCTCACCTTCGCCACCGCCTTCGCCTTCTTCCGGATCGCCGCGATCATGCAGGGCGTGAAGAAGCGCGGCCTCGACGGCAACGCCTCCAACCCCGAGGCCGCGCTGAAGATGGGCGAGCGCATCCCGCTGATGGCCCGGCTCGGGCTCGAATGCGTGGAGAAGGAAGGGTAGGGGCGAAGGCTCCGCCGATCCGAAGCGACGGCTCCTCGCCCGCTAGAGACGTTCCGGCCAAGATGCGCCTCTTGGCCCGTGCGACCAGCACGGGCCGCGACCGACCCATCCCG
>CALFYQ010000440.1 GCA_937952085.1 uncultured Paracoccaceae bacterium
CCCCCCCCCCCGGCACTTGAACAAAAAAAAGGGAGCCGGGCCCCCCCCGCCCCCAGCCGATCCCCACAGAGGCGTCGCGCGCGGGGGGGGCCCCCGCCTCCATGTGAAGGCGGGCGACCGGCACGGTGAAGTCGGGCCGGAGCGCCAGTTCGCCCCGAACCGGGTCGGAGAGGATGAAGCTCCGCGCGCGGATGTCCTCGCCGTAGAGGTCGAGGAGGAGGTCTGCGGAGATCAGCGTCTCGGGCTCCACCGCCTCGGCGCCGGCGGCGAGAAAGCGCGCCATCACGCGGGCGCGGAGCGCGGTGAGCGCGGCGAGGCCGGCTCCGATCCGCCCGCCGGAGAGAAAGGCCCGCGCCGCCGCCATCAGCCCGCGCGCGCCAGCATCGCCCTGACGGCCTCGACCAGCCCCGCGCGCGGCGCCTCGATCTGCGCCGGCTGCGCCTTCCATTCCTCGTTGGTCTCGATCTCGGCGGCGAGGCGGGCGCCGAGGGCGAGGTCCTTCAGCTGGACGACGCCCTTTTCCTTCTCGTCGCCGCCCTCGATGATCGCGACAGGGGCGCCGCGCTTGTCGGCGTATTTGAGCTGCCTGGCCATGTTGCCGCCGCCGAGGAACATCTCGGCGCGAATGCCGGCGGCCCGGAGTTCCGCCGTCATCGCCTGGTAGTCGGCGAGCCGGGCGCGGTCCATGACGGTGACGAGGACGGGCCCGGCCTCCGCCTTCGCGCCGCCCCGGACCTCGCGGAGCGCGGCGAGAAGCCGGTCAACGCCGATCGAGATTCCGGTGCCCGGCGTCCGCTCCCCGGTGAAGCGCATGACGAGATCGTCGTAGCGGCCGCCCCCGGCGACCGAGCCGAACTGCCGCTTGCGGCCGTCCTCGTCGACGATCTCGAAGGTGAGTTCGGCCTCGAAGACCGGGCCGGTGTAATAGCCGAGGCCGCGGACGACGGAGGGGTCGATTAGATAGCGCCCCTCGTAGCCGCCGGCGGTCAGAAGCTCCGCCATCGTCTCAAGCTCGGCGACGCCCTCGCGGCCCGCCGCGGAGGCGCCGACCAGCTCGCCGAGCCGGGCCGCGGTGGCGGCGGCCGTCTCCCGCCGGGCGGAGACGAAGCCCATCACGATCTCGGCCTGCTCGGGCGCGAGCCCGGCGCCTTTGGTGAAATCCCCGCTCTCGTCCTTCCGGCCCTCGCCGAGAAGGGCGCGGACGCCGGCCTCGCCAAGCCGGTCGAGCTTGTCGATGGCGCGGAGGACGACGCCGCGGGCGGCCTCGCCGGCGGAGGGGTCCTTCGGGTCGAGCAGGCCCACCGCCTCCATCACCCCGTTCAGGACCTTCCGGTTGTTGATGCGGATGACATAGTCGCCCCGCGCGATGCCGGCGGCTTCGAGCGCGTCGGCGAGCATGGCGCAGATCTCGGCGTCGGCGGCGGGGGAGGCGGCGCCGACCGTATCCGCGTCGCACTGGTAGAACTGCCGGAACCGGCCCGGCCCCGGCTTCTCGTTCCGCCAGACCGGGCCGACGGCGTAGCGCCGGTAGGGCGTCGGCAGGTCGAGCCGGTGCTGGGCGTAGAAGCGGGCGAGCGGCGCCGTCAGGTCATAGCGGAGCGCCATCCAGCTTTCGTCGTCGTCCTTCCAGGCGAAGACGCCCTCGTTCGGGCGGTCCACGTCGGGGAGGAACTTGCCGAGCGCCTCGACGGTCTCGACCGCGGAGGTCTCCAGCGGCTCGAACCCATAGCGGTGATAGACGGCGGTGATCGCCGCCAGCATCTCCGCCCGCTCGATCACCTCCGCGCCGCGATAGTCGCGGAAGCCGCGCGGCGTCTCCGCCTTCGGGCGGCGGGGTTTTCCGTCCTTCGCCATGGTCGTTTCGGCCTCGTCCCGGTCGCGGGCGGGGGATAGCGGAAGGCGGGAGGGAAGGGAAGCGGCGCGCGCGACCGGGGTGGCGTTCGGTCTGGGGCGCGGCCGGCGGGCTTCGTCGCCGGCTGGAAGGAGGACACGCCCTGGCCCGCCCGCCCGGCCCTCCCAGGGGCGTTCGCGCCCCTCAGCGCAATTGCTCAACCGAAGCGGGTCATGAAGCGACGAAT
>CALFYQ010000441.1 GCA_937952085.1 uncultured Paracoccaceae bacterium
GGCGCCCAAGGCCGCCGCTCCCCGCGCGTCAGCGCGCGCGCCGGGCGACGGGCCCGAAGGGTCCAGGCGTCCGGCGCGGCGCCCCCTCCCGCTTGCGCCGAGCCCCCCCGCCCGCTATTGCGCGCGGCCAAAACGGAGGACGCCATGGCCGGACCCGCCTTCACCAAACTCGTCGACGGGCTCCCCTCGACGGTGCCCTTCGTCGGCCCCGAGACGCAGGAGCGCGCGATGGGCCGGGTGTTCGACGCGCGGATCGGCGCGAACGAAAGCGTCTTCGGCCCCTCCCCGAACGCCATCGCGGCGATGCAGAAGACCGCCGCCGAGATCTGGCGCTATGGCGACCCGGAGAACCACGACCTCCGCCACGCCATCGCCGCCCATCACGGGATCGACCCCGCCCATATCGCCATCGGCGAGGGGATCGACGGCATGTTCGGCTATCTCTGCCGCATGTTCGTGGAGCCGGGGGTGACGGTCGCCACCTCGCTCGGCGCCTACCCGACCTTCAACTTCCATGTGAACGGCTATGGCGGCCGGCTCGTCACCACGCCCTTCGTCGACGACCGGGAGGACCCCGACTCCCTCCTCGCCCTCGCCGAGCGGGAGGGCGCCTCGCTCATCTACCTCTCGAACCCGGACAACCCGATGGGCTCCTGGCACGCGGGGCGCGTGATCGAGGAGATGGTCGCACGGCTCCCCGCCGGCCGGCTCCTCTGCCTCGATGAAGCCTATATCGATTTCGCCCCGGACGGGACCGCGCCGGAAATCGACCCGACCGACCCGCGCGTCATCCGCTTTCGCACCTTCTCGAAGGCGCACGGCATGGCCGGCGCCCGCGTCGCGTACGCCATCGCCGCGGCGCCGCTCGCCAAGGCGTTCGACAAGATCCGCAACCATTTCGGCGTGAACCGGGTGGCGCAGGCCGGCGCGCTCGCCGCGCTCCACGACCGGGACTGGATCGCCCATATCCGCCGCGAGGTGGAGGCGGCGCGAGACCGGATCGGCCGCATCGCCTGCCATGCAGGGCTCCACCCGCTCCCCTCCGCAGCGAATTTCGTCGCCATCGATTGCGGCCGCGACGGCGCCTTCGCCAAGCGGGTGCTGGACGGGCTCGTCGCCCGCGGCGTCTTCGTGCGGATGCCGTTCGCCGCACCGCAGAACCGCTGCATCCGCGTCTCCTGCGGCGCGCCGGCCGATCTCGACGCCTTCGCCGCGGCGCTGCCGGAGGCGCTGACCGAGGCTCAGGGAAGCATGGCCGCCAGCGCCTGAAGGTCGGGCGCGGAGAACTCCCAGTCCGAAGTCGGCGCCTTCGCGCCGAGACCGGGGCCAAGCTCGTCCGGCCGAGCGACGAAGGCGGTCTGGAGCCCGGCGACCCGCGCCGCGGCGAGGTCGTCGTTGTGGCAGGCGACCATCAGCACCTCGCCGGGCGAGATGCGCAGCGCCGCGCAGGTCACCTGGTAGGTCGCGGCTTGTGGCTTGTAGTCCTTCGCGATGTCCGCGCCGAGGATCGCGTCCCAGCCGAGCCCGGCGAAGCGGGCGAGATGGACCATGAGCGCGATCGACCCGTTCGAGCAGGTCGCCACAGGCATCTTCGCGCGGATCGCGGCGAGCCCCGCGACGCTGTCCGGCCAGGGCGGCAGCTTTTCCCAGGCGCGGGCGAGATCGGCGATCTCCGCCGCGCCGAAGACGCCGGTCAGCCCCCGCGCCGCCAGCACCGCCTCCAGGTTCTCCCGGTGGAGATCGTCGAGCGGCACATAGCCGCGCGCGCCGGAGCGGATCCGCTGCATCGCCGGCTGGTATTCGCCGCGCCAGGCGTCGGCGAAGGCGGCCGCGTCATGCGTCACGCCCTTCGCCTCGAACGCCGCCGCCATCACCGCGGCAACGCCGGAGCGCCAGTCCACCACCGTTCCGAACACGTCGAAGACCGCCGCCTTCACCGCCATCGCCCGCTCCTCCCATCGTCGCCGAGACCGTCGCGGCGCCCCGCCGGCCCGTCAAGGGCTTGCCAATCCGGCCCCGAGGGCCAAATCTGCCGGCCAATCGCATCCGCGATTCAAACAATTGTCGACAACGATCGACAGGGAGGACATCGATGAGACTCGCCCACTCGGCCGCGTTCGCGGCCGCTCTCGCCGTATCGGCCGGCCTCGCGCCGCTCGGCGCCTCGGCGCAGGAATTCACCTTCCGCTGCCAGCACTTCGTCAGCCCGAACGCGGCGATCCCGAAATACTTCATCGAGCCCTGGACCAAGGCGATCGAGGAGCAGTCGGGCGGCCGGATCAAGTTCGAGGTTTATCCGGCGATGCAGCTCGGCGGCTCGCCCGCCGCGCTCTTCGACCAGATCAAGGACGGCGTGATCGACTGCGGCTGGGCGCTCCCCGCCTACACGCCCGGCCGGTTCCCGACCACCGAGGCGCTGGAGCAGCCCTTCGTCTCCTCGACCTCGGCGGAGGAAACCTCCCGCGCCGCCTGGGAGCTCACCGAGAAATACTCGATGGACGAGCTGAAGGACATCAAGGTCATCGCCGTCCATGTCCACGGCCCGGGCGTGATCCACAAGAAGGGCGGCGCGGTCCACAAGCTCGAGGACCTGAACGGCCTCAAGCTGCGCGGCCCGTCCCGCGCGGCGAACGGCCTCCTCGAAGCGATGGGCGCGACGCCGGTCGGCATGCCGGTGCCCGCCTTCCCCGAGGCGCTCTCCAAGGGCGTGGTCGACGGCGGCGTGATCCCGGAAGAGATCACGGTGCCCTTGAAGGTGCATGAGCTCTCGAACGGTTCGACCTATTTCTCCGGCAATCGAGCGCTCTACAACACCTTCTTCATCTGGGGCATGAACCTGGACGCCTACAATTCGCTGCCCGACGACCTGAAGGCGGTGATCGACGCCAATGCCGGCATGGAGGCTTCGGCCATGGCCGGCCGGGCGATGGACAAGGGCGACGAGGTGATGCACGGCGCCATCGTCGGCGGCGGCCGGGAGATCGTCGTCCTGCCGCCTGAGGAGGTGAAGCGCTGGAAGGACGTCGCCGCGCCGCTGGTCGCCGCCTGGGCCAGGGCGACGCCGAACGGCGAGGCGATCCTCGCCGACGCCAAGGCGCTCGTCGCCAAATACAGCGGGGCGGAAGAGTGAGGCTCCCGGGGCGCGCCCCGGCCGCGCCGGGGGGCGCCCCTACCGGCGCGGGAGCGGCAGGATGAGCGGAGGGCTCGCGCCCGGTCTCGAGGCGGCGCTCGGCCGCCGCCTCGATCTCGCCGCGCAGGCGCTGGCCGTCTTCGGCGGGCTGGCGCTCGCGGCCGTCGCGGTGATGTCCTGCGCCTCGATCCTCGGCCGCGCCATGTCGGGGCTCGGCCTTGGCCCGGTGCTGGGGGATTTCGAACTGGTGCAGGTCGGCTGCGGCGTCGCCGTCTTCTCCTTCCTGCCGCTCTGCCAGATGCGGCGCGGGCATGTGACGGTGGACATCCTGACGGACCAGTTCCCGCCCCGGCTCCGCGGCGTCTTCTCGCTCCTCGGCGACACGGCGCTGGCGCTCGCCGCCTGGTTGATCGCCTCCCGGCTCTGGATCGGGATGCTCGACAAGCGGAGCTACGGCGAGGAAACCTTCATCCTCGGCATGCCGATCTGGTGGGGCTACGCCGCCTCGATCGCCGGCGCCGCCTTCTTCCTCGTCGTCGCGATCTGGACGATCTGGCGCGACCTCAACGAGATCATCCGGGGCGACGCCCCCGCCGGCGGGGCTGCGCATTGATGGACGGGCTGACGCTTTCCCTTCTCGGCTTCGCGATCATGCTGGGGCTGATCTTCCTCCGCATGCCCATCGGCGTCGCGCTGCTGCTGACCGGTTTCTTCGGAACCTGGGCGGTGACCGGGCGGCCCAACATGATGATGGCGCAGCTGAAATCGCTGTCGTGGGAGACGTTCTCCTCCTATTCGCTGTCGGTGGTGCCGCTCTTCCTGCTGATGGGCCAGTTCGCGACGCGCTCGGGCATGTCGCGGCGGCTCTTCCGGGCGGCGGCCGATTGCATGGGCCATTGGAAGGGCGGCGTGGCGATGGCCTCGGTCGGCGCCTGCGCCGGATTCGGCGCGGTCTGCGGCTCCTCGCTCGCCACCGCCTCGACGATGGGCCAGGTGGCGCTGCCGGAGATGCGGCGCCTCGGCTATTCGGGCCGGCTCTCGACCGGCGTCCTCGCCGCGGGCGGCACGCTCGGCATCCTGATCCCGCCTTCGGTGATCCTCGTCATCTACGCCATCCTCACCGAGCAGAACATCGCCAAGATGTTCCTCGCGGCCATCGTGCCGGGCCTTCTCGCGGCCCTCGGCTACATCATCGTCGTCGCGATCTATGCGCGGCTCCGCCCGGCGGAGGCGAGCAGCCTGCCCCGCAAGCCGTGGGCGGAGCGCGCGCAGGCGCTCATCGGCATCTGGCCGGTCCTTCTCATCTTCGGCCTCGTCATGTGGGGCATCGCGGGTGACGCGAACTGGGCTCAGGAGGGGCAGCAGGCCCTCTTCACCCCGACCGAGGGCGCCGCCGTCGGCGCGGTGCTGACCGGGCTCTACGGGATCTGGTCGGGCGGGCTGACGCTCCATACCTTCTTCGATTGCGTGAAGGAGACGGCCGTCACCACAGCGATGATCTTCCTCATCGTCCTCGGCGCGCAAGTCTTCAATTCCTTCCTCGCCCTGACGCAGACGCCGCAGGCGCTGGCGGACTGGGTGACGGCGCAGGGCTTCGCGCCGCTCACCGTGCTGATCTTCATGCTGGCGCTCTATCTCGTCTTCGGCTGCGTGATGGACAGCCTCTCGATGATCCTACTCACCATCCCGATCTTCTATCCGATCGTGGTCGGGCTCGATTTCGGGCTGACGCCGGAAGAGACGGCGATCTGGTTCGGCGTCCTCTCGCTCATCGTCGTCGAGGTCGGGCTCATCACGCCGCCGGTGGGCATGAACCTCTTCATCATCGCCTCCATGGCCCGCGACGTTCCGGTCACCGAGACCTATCGCGGCGTCCTCCCCTTCGTGCTATCGGACCTTGCGCGGACGGCGATCCTGGTCGCCTTTCCGGCAATCTCCCTCTTCCTCATTCGGGGACTGCACTGATGGCCGAGGACGGCATCCCTCAGGAAATGCGCGACAAGGTCGCGGAATCGGGCTTCGACAAGGTCTTGAAGTTCGATTGCGGCGACGACGGCGTCGTCGTCATCAACCGCACCGAGGTGACGCGGGAGGACATGGAGGCCGACTGCACCATCCGCATCTCCCGCAAGAACCTCGAGAAGCTCCTGCGCGGCGACATGAACCCGATGACGGGCTTTCTCACCGGCAAGATCAAGGTGGACGGGGACCTTTCGGTCGCGATGCAGCTTCAGTCGCTGCTGCCCTGAGGGCTCAGACGGCGCCAGCCTTCGCCAGCATGGCGCTGAGGAGCGGCCGCGCCGGGGCGCCGCCGCTCATCGCCTCTTCCAGCACTGAGCGCACCTCCTGCAGCGTCACGGCCCGGAGCGCGTATTTCACCCGGCCGACCGAGGCGGTGCGCATCGAGAGCGTGCGATAGCCGAGCGCGGCCAGCGCCACCGCCTCCTCCGGCCGCCCCGCCGCCTCGCCGCAGAAGGAGAGCGGCGTGCCCGCCGCCTCGGTCCGCTGCGCGATCCGGCGGAGGAAGCTGAGGAAGGGCGCCGAGAGCGTGTCGTAGCGCCGGCGCACCCGCTCGTTGCCCCGGTCCGCCGCGAAGAAGAACTGCTGAAGGTCGTTGCCGCCGACCGAGAGGAAATCCACCTCCCGGAAGAAGGCGCCAGAGGCGTAGGCGAGCGAGGGCGTCTCCAGCATCGCGCCCACCTTCAACTCCCGCGTCACGGTGTAGCCGAGCCGTTCGAGACGCCGCCGCGTCTCGAGAAGGACGGTCTTCGCGGCGCGGAACTCCGCCTCGTCGGCGATGAAGGGGAACATCACCGAGAGCGGGCGGGCGCCGGCGCCCCGAAGCAGCGCCTGAAGCTGCATCTTCAGCGCGAAGGGCTTGTCGAGCCCGACCCGGATCGCCCGCCAGCCGAGCGCCGGGTTCTCCTCCTCCGGCCGCTTCAGATAGGGCAGGATCTTGTCCGACCCGATGTCGAGCGTGCGGAAGACGACCGGCGCGCCGTTCGCCGCGTCGAGCACCCGGCCATAGAGCGCCGCCTGGTCGGCCCGCTTCGGCAGGGTCGGCCGGGTGAGGAACTGAAGCTCGGTCCGGTAAAGGCCGACGCCCTCCGCCCCGGCCTCCGTCACATTCGGCATGTCGGCGAGGAGGCCGGCGTTGATCATCAGGCGGATCCGCGCGCCGTCCTGCGTCACCGCCGGCAGATCGCGGATCGCGCGATGGCGCGCCTCGGCCTCGGCCGCGCTCGCCACCTTCTCCTCATAGGCTTCGAGCACGTTGGCCGGCGGCCGGAGGAACACCTCGCCGACATCGCCGTCCACCGCCACCGCGTCGCCGTTCTCGGCCTCGGCGACGATCCGCTCCGCGCCAACCACCATCGGGATCGCCAGCGCACGCGCGACGATGGCGGCGTGGGAGCCGACCGCCCCTTCCTCCAGCGCGACGGCGCGGATCTTCCCCGCATGATCGAGAAGCTCGCCCGGCCCGACCGAGCGGCCGACGAGGATCGCGTCCGGCGGAAGCTCCTGCATCGCCCCCGCGCCGGCGAGGCGGCGGAGGAGCCGGTTGGCGAGGTCGTCGAGATCGTGCAGCCGGTCGCGGAGATACGGGTTCGCGGCGCGCTCCATCCGGCTCCGCGCCGCCGACTGAACCCGCTCCACCGCCACCTCGGCGACGACGCCCGCCGCCACCGCCTCGTGGAGCCGCCGGAGCCAGCCCCGATCATGCGCGAACATCCGGTAGGCTTCGAGCACGTCACGATATTCCGCCGGCGCGTCG
>CALFYQ010000442.1 GCA_937952085.1 uncultured Paracoccaceae bacterium
TGCGCCGCCCACTGCCACGCGGTGGACCTGCACGGCCCGGCCGGCACCGTCCCGATCAGCGTCGACGTCGCCCCCGTCACCGCGAAGGCGCCGCCGAGCAAGGTTCCGAACAGGAACCCGCCCGCCAGCGTCAGCGCCAGCCCGCCGGGGAAGGAAAGCGCGGTCGTCGCCGCGTAGAGCGCCATGTAGCCGAGCGCCGCGAGCGGATAGTTCGCATCCCGCCAGGCGATCAGCGCCTCCCGGTTGTCGCGGAGCGCGGCGAAGGACAGCTGCTCCCGCCCGAAGAGGAAAAGGAGCGCCGCGCCCGCAAGGGCGAGGATCAGCGGCGCCGCGCGGCGGAGCGACAGCCCGCCCTTCGCTTCTTCGCCCACGCTCATCCGGCCCTCCTCGCGGCTCCGCGACAGATGCGGCCCGCGCCCCCGCCGCGCCACCCCGCGCGCGCGCCGATGACGGAGGCGTGAAAGCCCGTCACAGCCGGCGGGACATCAGCCGATAGCGCCCGCGCCGCTCGAACCCCTCCGCCGCGTAGAGCCCGATCGCCGCCTCGTTGCCGTCGTCCACCTCGAGATGGAGCGCGAGGACGCGCCGCGCCGAGAGGTCCTCCGCCGCCAGCCGCAACGCCGCCCGGCCATGGCCCCGGCCGCGAAGCTCGGGCGCCAGCCAGAACTCGTCGAGAAAGGCGTCACGCCCGCCGAACTCGATGGAAAAGCCGAGCGCGACCGCGATGTAGCCGACCGGCCGCCCCGCCGCCTCGATCAGCCAGAAAACGCCGAGCGACGGGTCCCCGAGCAGCCAGGAGACGGCCGCCCGCCGCGCCTCCGCCGTCACCTCGGTATGCTCCTCCGCGTGGAAGGCCGCGACCAGCGGCAGCGCCGCCTCGAGGTCGGCGGGCCCGGCGGCGCGGATCGAGATTCCGTTCATGCTCCCGTCTCGCCCGCCGCCCGGCGATTGACAAGCGGGGGCCTCGCGCGTATCCCCCGGCTTCCAAATTTCGCGGCGCGCCCGGACAGACCGGCTCGCGACGCGGGGCAGAGCCGAGGACGAGACGATGAAACGCACCTTCCAGCCGAGCCAGCTCGTGCGCGCCCGCCGCCACGGTTTCCGCGCCCGCATGGCCACGAAGAACGGGCAGAAGATCCTGAACGCCCGCCGCGCCCGCGGCCGGAAGCGCCTCTCGGCCTGAGCCGTGGACGCGCCGGCGGAAAGCCCCGGCGCGCCCGAACCGGCCGCCCGGCGGCCCGAAGTCCTGAAAAAGCGCCGAGACTTTCTCGCCGCCGCCCGCGGGCGCAAGCACGCGGGCGAATCGCTCGTCCTCCAGGCGCGCCGCCGGCGCGAGGACGAAGCGCCCGATGCGGTCCGCATCGGCTACACCTGTTCGAAGAAGGTCGGCGGCGCCGTGGTCCGCAACCGCGCCAAGCGCCGGCTTCGCGCCGCCGTGGCCGCGATTCTCCCGCGGGAAGGCCGGCCGGGCTGGGACTATGTCGTGATCGGGCGGGAGGGGACGACAATCTCGGCCCCGTTCCCGCGCCTTCTGGCCGATCTCGAGGCCGGGCTCGCCCGCGTCCATGCCGAGAAGCGGCCGAAATGAGCGTCGCCGCCCGCCTCCTCTCGCTGCCGGTCCGGGCCTATCGGCTCGTCCTCTCCCCCTGGGTCGGCCACAATTGCCGTTATCAGCCGACCTGCTCCGCCTATGCGCTGGAGGCGCTGGAGCGGCACGGCGCGCTCAGGGGCGGCTGGCTCGCCGCCCGCCGGATCGCCCGCTGCCACCCGTTCGGCGGCTCCGGCCACGACCCCGTTCCCGGAAAGACCGACCATGTTCGATGAGGCCGCCCGCGCCGCCGAGACGCTCTTCGCCGAGATGCCCGCCTCGGGCGAATTCGCGAAGCTGAGAAAGCGCATCGTCCGCGAGACGCGGGAGGCGATCGAAACCTATGGGATGGTCCGCGAGGGCGCGCGCTGGCTCGTCTGCCTCTCCGGCGGGAAGGACAGTTACACCCTCCTCGCCGTGCTGCTCGATCTTCGCTGGCGTGGCCTCCTGCCGGTCGATCTGCTCGTCTGCAATCTCGATCAGGGCCAGCCTGGCTTCGATACGGCGATCCTTCCCGGCTTCCTCGACCGGCTCGGCGTCCCCTACCGGATCGAGCGGCGGGACACCTATTCCATCGTCACCGACAAGATCCCCGAAGGCCGCACCTATTGCGCGCTCTGCTCCCGGCTCCGGCGCGGCCATCTCTACCGGGTCGCGCGGGAGGAGGGCTGCGAGGCGGTCGTCCTCGGCCATCACCGCGACGACGCGATCGAGACCTTCTTCCTCAACCTGCTGCATGGCGGAAAGCTCGCGGCGATGCCGCCGAAGCTCCTGAACGACGAGGGAGATCTCCTCGTCCTCCGTCCGCTCATCCTGACGGCCGAAGCCGATTGCGCCCGCTTCGCGCGGGCGATGAACTTCCCGATCATCCCCTGCGATCTCTGCGGTTCGCAGGACGGGCTTCAGCGCCAGCAGGTGAAGCGGATGGTGGACGAGTGGGAGAGGCGCCGGCCGGACATCCGCTCGGTGATGGCGAACGCGCTGAGGAACGCGAACCCGTCTCACCTGCTGGATCCGGCGGCCTTCGATTTCGCCTCGCTCACGCCGCGCGGCTGAGGCGCGGCGGCGAGGCGTATCGGTCAGCGGCTTGAGCGGGGCGCTCGCTTGGCGCCGGAAGGCTTGGCGGTATTGGTCGCTTCCTGTTCGAGGCGAGCCGCCTTGAGCCGCTCGGTTTTCGAAAGGCGCGCGGCCTCTTCATCGCGAATAATCTCGCGCGCCGCGCGGTCGGTGCTTTCAAGCTTACGGTCTTGCTTCGTAGGCTGATAAGATCCTTC
>CALFYQ010000443.1 GCA_937952085.1 uncultured Paracoccaceae bacterium
GGCTGCTGGAACATGGTGGTGCTGGTGCTCTTCGCCACCGACTACACCAACCTGACCGGCTTCCTCGTCATCTCCGCCATCGCCGCGGCCCAGTTCGTGCCGCTCCGCTTCATCCATCCGGTGCGGACGGCGCTCTGGCGAAAGCTCTCGCTGCCGGCCTGCGCGGCCTGGATCGGCTTCGCCGGCTGGGCTTCGTGGACGCATTTCGAGCAGCCTCAGATCTGCACGGTCGGGCTGCTCGCGGCCTCGTTCTATCTGCTCTTCGCGGGGCTGGCGCAGCAGATCCTCGGGCTCGGCAAGGCCGCCTGACTCAGATCGGCCGGGAGGCCCGCCGCCCGCCCGCCGCCGCATTGCCGATCACCGCCGCGAGGATCAGCGCGCCGCCGAGCAGCGTGCCCTCGCCCGGCCGCTCGTCGAGCGCGAGGAACACCCAGACCGGCGCGAGCATGGTCTCGAGAAGCGCGATCAGCGTCAGTTCCGCGGCCGGCAGGCCCCGGCTTCCCGCGGTGTAAAGCGCCATCCCCGCGAAGAGGAGCGGCGCCGCGAGACAGATCGTGACGGCGATGTCCGCCGGCACGTCCGGCACGAGGCTCCGCCCGCCGGCGAGCGTCGCCGCCGCCGCCGCCAGCGCAGCGAGCGCCGCGCCGATCGCCACCGCCGGCAGCATGTCGCCGATGCGCCCCCAGCGGAGCGCGAGTGTGAAGACCGCGAAGCCCGCGGCCGAGACGAGCGCCGCGAGGCTTCCCGCCCCCGCCCCGAGCGCGAAACCCTGACGCACCATCAGCGCCACGCCGAGGATCGCCAGCGCGATCGCCCCCCAGGTGCGCGGCCGCACCGGCTCCTTCAGCACCGGCCAGGCGAGAAGCGCGGTCAGGAACGGCGCGGCGGAGAAGAGGAAGGTGGCGTTCGCCACCGTCGTCGCCTGGATCGAATAGACCGCCCCGCCGAAGGCGAGGACGAGCGAGGCGCCGCCGACGAGGCCGGCCATCCCCGTCGCCCGGATCGCCGCGAAGGGCCGCCCGCGGGAGCGCCATGCGATCAGCGCCAGAAGCGGCGGCAAGACGCCGACGGAGCGCCAGAACAACACCTGCCAGGAATCCGCCGATTCGATCAGGCGGATCACCAGCCCCTGCAAGGACCAGAGGATCGCCGCGACAGCGACGACGAGCGCGCCGGCCCGATAGGATAGGTCTGTCATCATGTCTCTCCGCCGCCCCGGATAGGCGGCGTCGCGGCGCCCGTCTCGCCGGTTCGCGGCGCGGCGCGCGTCGGTTTCAGGCGCCGCGCGCCGCCGCCGAAGCCATCCGGATCGCGAAGCGTTATCAGCGCCTTGACCCCGCTATCGCATGCGATAGGCGCTCCGCCGCCGCTCAAAGCGGCGCGCAGGCGGCCGCCAGCCAGGCCCGGTCCGCCTCGCCGAGCGCCGGGCCGATCTCCGCCAGCACCTGGGCGTGGTAGGCGTCGAGCCATTTGCGCTCGGCGCGGTCGAGCAGCGCCTTTTCGATCAGCCGCCGGTCGATCGGCGCGAGGGTCAGCGTCTCGAAGCCGAGCATCGGCCGCTCGCCGCCCTCCGGGATTGCGGGCGGCGTCACCACGACGAGGTTCTCGATCCGGATGCCGAAGGCGCCGGCGCGATAGTAGCCGGGCTCGTTCGAACAGATCATGCCGGGCCGGAGCGCCACCTCGCCCCGCCGCGACAGGCTCTGCGGCCCTTCGTGGACGCCGAGATAGGCGCCCACGCCGTGCCCGGTGCCGTGGTCGTAATCGAGCCCGGCCCGCCAGAGCGCCTGCCGCGCGAAGGCGTCGATGTCCCGCCCGTTCGTCCCCTCAGGGAACCGCGCGAGGGTGACGGCGATCATCCCCTTCAAGACCAGCGTGAAGGCCCGCGCCGCGCCCTCGGGCGGCGCGCCGACCGTCACCGTGCGGGTGATGTCGGTGGTGCCGTCCTCGTACTGCCCACCGGAGTCGACCAGCATCAGCTCGCCCGGCGAGAGCGGCCGGTCGGTCGCCTCCGTCACTCGGTAATGGACGATGGCGCCGTTCGGCCCGGCCCCGGCGATGGTGTCGAAGGAGATGTCGCGGAGCGCGTTGGTCGCCCGCCGCTCCGCCTCCAGCCGCTTGGCGATCGCGATCTCGGTGAGGCCGCCGCCCGGCGCCTCCCGGTCGAGCCAGGCGAGGAAGCGGCAGACCGCCGCCGCGTCCCGCTTCTGCGCCGCGCGGGCGCCGGCGATCTCGGCCTCGTTCTTCTCCGCCTTCGGCAGGCGGCACGGGTCCTCGCCCCAGATCACCTCCGCTCCGGCCGCCTCCAGCGCCTGCGCAACCGCAATCGGCGCGCTGGTCCGGTCGAGGAGCACGGCGCGGCCGCCGAAATCCGCCAGCGCCCCGGCGAAGCTCTCCCGCGGGCGGATCGCCGCCTCCGAACCCAGCCATTCCGTCAGGGTCGGCTCCGCCGCCTGCCCCTTCCGCAGGAAAAGCGCGGCGCGCCCCGTGGCTTCGAGGATCGCGAAGGCGAGCGGCCCCGGATGCCGCGCCACGTCATTGCCGCGGACGTTGAGGAGCCAGGCGATGGAATCGGGCAGCGTCAGCGCCGCCGCGTCGGCGCCCGCCTCGGCGATCCGCGCGCCGATCCGCGCGCGCTTCGAGGCCGCGGATTCGCCTGCCAGCGCTTCGGGATAGGGCCGCACCGGCGCCTCCGGCGCGGCCGGCCGGTCCGTCCAGACAGCGTCGAGCGGGTTGGAGGCGACGGCTTCGAGCTTCAGCCCCGCCTTTTCCAGCCGCCGCGCCAGCGCGTCGATCTCCGCCTTGCCGTGGAGCCAGGGGTCGAAGCCGATCCGCGCGCCGGAGGGCGCCGCCTCCGCGATCCAGCCGCCGACCGGCTGGTCATGCAGCGGGCGAAGCTCGAACCGGCCCGCGTCCACCTGCGCCGCCGCCTGCAAGGTATAGCGCCCGTCGATGAAGAGCGCGGCCCGGCTCGCGAGCACGACGGCGATCCCCGCCGAGCCGGTGAAGCCGGTCAGCCAGGCGAGGCGCGCATCCGCCTCCGGCACGGTCTCGCCCATATGCGCGTCGCCGCGCGGCACGAGAAAGCCGCGGAGCCCGCGCCGCGCCATCTCCGCCCGCAGCGCGTCGAGCCGCGCGCCGCGATCCGCGCCGCCCGCCGGCTCGGCTTCGAAACTCTGGAACATCGCCGCTCTCCCTGTCGCGGCGGCGAGATTTCCCGCCCCGGCGGCGCGGCGCAAGGGCCCGGCTCAGCGCGGCGCGTCCTCCGGCCCGACATTGAGGAGGAGCGTCGCGTCCGGCTCGTCGAAGACGATCCGCTCCGCCAGCCGCCCGCGCCGCCAGCCGAACGGCGTGCGCCGACCCTCATAGACATCCTGCGGCGCGGCGGCGAAGGCGAGCGCGGCGCGGTCGCCGTCGAGAACGAGGAGCGCGACGAGCCCGGCCGCGTCGCGGAGCGCCACCCGCTCGACGCCGTCTTGCGGCGGCAGCGCCGCGGCGACGAGACCGATCGGCGCATCCGGCCCGAGCAGGAGCGCGGGCGCGCCCGGCGCGAAGACGAACGCTTCGAGCGGGGCGAGGAGCGCCTCATCCGCCGCCATGAGCCGGCAGCCGCAGCCCGCCGCCTTGCCGAGCGCCGCGAGCCGGTCGAGGCAGAGGCCGAGCGCCGCCTCCGCCGCCGCCCGCCGGTCGGGCGCGCCGGGCGGCGAGGCGGCCGCGGCGGGGCACGCCTCCGGCGGCTCGCCGCGCACGAGGGCCCGGGGCGCCGGCGTCGCGAGGAAGGCCGCGCCCTCGAGAGAGGCGCGAAGCCACGGCGCCGCCGCCACCTCGACCCGCCGCGACCGCGGCTGCCCGGCCAGCCGCGCCGCATCCGCCCGCATCGCGCCGAAGGCGGCGGGGGCGATCTCGTCCCGCGTTCGCGCCACGAAAGCCGGCGGCGAGGCCGGCGCGACCAGCCGCGCCAGATCGCCCGCGGACGGGCCGTTCAGCCCCGGCTCCACCGGCGCAACCGGCGCGCAGGCCGCCAGAATTCCGGCCGCCAGCGCCGCCGCCGCCCCGCGCTTTCCCGCAAACCCCACGCGATTCTCCCGCCGATAGGCTATTGACGTGTCCTTTAGTCGAAGTGTTTAGTTTGATAGGGTCCGGGTTCGGGCATTGCGATACCTTTTGTCGTGTCTGCTTAGAGTGGAGTTGGGTGGGGTGGCGGTAACCAACATTTCCGACGCGAGTGGCGCCGAGCGCGTCGAGGGGCGCGTCAAGTGGTACGACGCAGGAAAGGGCTACGGCTTCGTGGCCGCTGAAGATGGCGGCGGCGACGTTCTCCTGCACGCGAACTGCCTCAGACGGTCCGGTCTGACCCATGCGCCCGACGGCGCGCGAATCGTGCTCGACGCGGTGCGCGGCGATCGCGGCCGGCAGGCGCTCGTCGTCCATGTCCTCGAAACGCCGGAAGCGGCCGCGCCGCCACAGCCCGTCGCGCCGGTGAAGCCGACCCAGGTGCTCGAGCGGCTCCGCTCCGACGGCTCCTGGCTTGCCGCCCGCGTCAAATGGTTCGACCGCGCGAAGGGTTTCGGGTTCGCCAACATCTTCGGCGACGCCGCCGACGTATTCGTCCACATGGAGACGGTGCGCGCCGCCGGAATGCCCGATCTCGCGCCCGGCGAAGCGGTGGCGCTCAAGATCGTCGACGGCCCGCGCGGCAAGATGGCGTCCGAGATCAGCGCGTGGGAGGCGATCGCGGTCGCGGAGGCCGCGCGGCATTGAGGCGCGCGCTGCGCGGGGCGGCCGCCCTGCTCCTGTCCGCTCAGGTGGCGGCGGCTGACTGCGCTGCCGACCGGATCGAATTCCGCACCGACGCCGGCACGGTCGGCTTCACCGTCGAGGTCGCCGCCGACGAGCCGAGTCGCTCGCGCGGCCTGATGTTCCGCGAAACCATGCCGAAAGAGGCCGGCATGGTCTTCGTCTACCCGGACGCCGCGGAGCGCGCCTTCTGGATGAAGAACACGCCCCTGCCGCTCGACATCATCTTCCTTTCGAAGCGCGGCGTGATCTGCGGCATGGCCGAAAGCACCGTGCCCTTCTCGCTCGACCACATCCGCTCGGGCTGCGATGCGCAACTCGTCCTTGAGGTGAACGCCGGCGTCGCCGCCGAGACCGGCCTGAAGCGCGGCGCCGTCGCGCGGCGGGCGGAATTCCTGGACCCCGCCTGGCCCTGCGAATGAGCGGCCTCGTCCTTTTCGTCGCGCTGGAGGATGAGTTTCCCGCGGCGCTCGCGCCCTGCCCGATCGTCTACACCGGCGTCGGCAAGGTGAACGCCGCGCTCGCCGCGGCCGGCCTCTTCGCGCGGGAGCGTCCGGCGCTCGCCCTCAACTACGGCACCGCGGGCGCGGTGCGGCCCGGCCTTTCCGGCCTGCTCGAAGTCGGCGCGGCGGCGCAGCGGGACATGGACATCCGGCCGCTTGGCCTGCCGCTCGGCGTCACCTTCGGCGATCCGGAGCCGGCGTTGCTCCGCTGGGGCGGCGGCCTCATCGTCGGCACCGGCGACAGCTTCGCGGCGGCGCCGCCGGAACTCCACTGCGACCTCGTCGACATGGAGACCTACGCCCTCGCCAAGGCGAGCCTCCGCGCCGGCGTGCCGTTTCGCAGCTTCAAGTTCGTCACCGACGCCGCCGACGAGGCCGCCGCGGCCGACTGGGAGGCCAACAAGGCCCTCGGCGCCTCGCTCTTCGCGGATCGCCTCGCCGAGCTCGCGAACGCGTTCTGAGCCCGCCGGGCTTCCAAGCCGCGCCCCGCGGCGCTATCTAGGCCCGGTCGGAGCGTAGCGCAGCCTGGTAGCGCATCTGCTTTGGGAGCAGAGGGCCGGAGGTTCGAATCCTCTCGCTCCGACCATCGCCGCCGCTGCGGGCCGCGACGTGCCGGGCGCTCCTGCACCGCGCCGGCGCAACCGCGCATTTCGGTTGCGAGCGACGCGCCCGCCGGCCGCCGCCCTCGCGCCGACCGGTCCGCTCCGGGTTCGGGGCCTAGGCGGCCCGCCTCGGCGCGATGGCGGACGCGTCTCTGCCCACCGTCATCGCCTCGGGCGCCGATGCGCTATGCGTGCCCGCCGGCGCCGCGTCGCCGATCCTGAAATAGCCGATCACGCCCCGGAGGTCGCCGGACTGGCCCGCGAGCTGCTCGGAGACCGAAGCCGCCTCCGTCGCCGCCGCGGCGTTCGTCTGGATCACGGCATCCAGCTCGCGGATCGCGATGTTGATCTGGTCGGCGCCGACATGCTGCTCCCGCGCGGAGGCCGAGATCTCCTGCACGAGTTCGGCGGTCCTGCGGATGCTCGGAAGCAGTTTCTCGAGCTGCTCGCCGGCGCGCTCCGCGGAGGCGACGGTGCTGGTCGAAACGGTCTGGATCTCGGCCGCCGCCTCGCGGCTCCGCTCCGCCAGTTTCCGCACTTCGGAGGCGACGACCGCGAAGCCGCGGCCGTGATGGCCCGCCCGCGCCGCCTCGACCGCCGCGTTGAGCGCGAGCAGGTCGGTCTGGCGGGCGATCTCCTGCACGATCGTGGTCTTTTCGATGATCGTGCGCATCGCCGCGATGGCCTCGTCGACGGACCGGCCGCTTTCCTCCGCCTCCCTGGCGGACTGGGAGGCGATCCGCTCGGTTTGCGCCGCATTTTCGGCCGATTGCCGGATGCTGGCGGACATTTCCTCCATCGAGGCGCTGGCCTGCTCCGCCGCCGCCGCCTGCTCCGTCGAGCCCTGGCTCAGCTGCTCCGCCGTCGCGGCGAGCGCCTGCGCGCCCTCGGCGACGCCCCCCGCGTTCGTCGTCGCGTTTGCGATCACGGCGCGGAGCCGACTGACCATGGTCTCGAGGGCGATGCCGAGCGAGTCGACATCGGAGCGCCGGCGCGCGACCACGTCGAGATCGCCCTTCGAGATGCTCTCTGCGACGCTGGTGATCTCCCTCAGGCTCGCCGCCATGCTGTTCATCGCGCGAAGAAGGTCGCCGATCTCGTCCTGGCTCGTCGCCCTGACGTCGACGCCGAGATCGCCCTTCTCGATCCGCCGCGCGACGCTGAGCGCCGAGCCGAGGCCGCGGCCGATCGCGATCGAGAGCCAGAGCCCCGCCGCGATCGCGACCAGCGCGGCCGCCGCGCCGACGACGACGAGGATGGCGCGCGCCGAGGCGTAATGGTCAGACGCGCCCGCCTCGGCGAGCGCGAGCATCTCGCGCGCCCGGTCGGCGAGCGCCATGGCCTTGCCGTAGGTCTTCTTGAAGGCCGGCTCGAGCGCCTCGTTGAGGATGCGGTGCGCTTCCGCGGCCGCGGCCGGCCGCTCCGGACCGCTGACCAGCGCGAGCGCCCGCAACTTTTCCTCCACGGCGAGGAACGCCGCCCATTCCTTGCGGAATTCGGCCAGCATCTCTCGCGAAATGTCGGTGTGAAGCACCTGCTGAACCATATCGGCCGAGGCGGCGACGGCCTCGAACTGCTCGTCCACCTCGAGGGTCGCCGCGGCGGCCGCCTCCGCGCTGTCCTTCGCCAGATAGCTCTCGATCAGGCTCATCGCGCGGGCGGCGTAGGCGTTCATCTCGAGGCTGTGATCGAGCTGGTACGCGGTCTCGTTCACGAGGCGCTCGATCTCGTCGCGCAGCTCCGACGTCTTTTCCAGTCCGAGAACGCTCGACGCGCACATCAGCGCGACGACGACCGAGAACGCGGCGATCAGCCTGGTCTTGATGGTTAGGCGCATAGCCGTGGTGCCCTCCCGGGGCGACAAACCGAAAATCGCATGCGCTCGCGCCAGGACGCGCCCGTGTTCACTTCACTTGAAACAATCGGCTCGAGCAGCGTCCTCGGCTCGCGTTTGATGACAGGTCTTCGATACACACTGTCCTTCCGTCGGCGCGTTTCGCGACCGAAGACGCCAGGATCGAATCCGCCCGTCCTGACCTCCGGGAAGGCGTCCCCGTTGTTTCGGATTCCCGTTACCGATCAGTTAGCGGCAGAGGGCGGACTCGCCGTCGGCGACGCAGGGACGCCGGGCGGGCGGCGCGCGCCCCCTTTCGATGCGGCGTGGCGTCGCCTCGCCGGCGCGCGGCGCCCGTTCATCCCGCGCCTTCAAACCCTTGGGGATCGGTTCCGGCTCCACCGCGCCATGCTTCTCCTTCCGGAAACCGTCGGCGGCGCCTCGCCGTCGCCCGCCCGCATCGGCGGCTGCGGCCAGCCGACGCGTCAAATCGTTCGCGCTTCTTGCCGCCAAGCGGCCCGATCCGGGATCGGGGAGACACTGCGTCGCGGCCACCGCTTCACCGTCATTCGCACCGCCGCGCCGCTCGTCCGAGGATCGCGGCGGCGCTAGGCGGCCGCGGCCGGCTTCGACGGCGCTTCGCCTTCCGATTCGGCGCCTGGCTCGGGCGCGCCGGCGCTCATGGGCGGAAGGCGGAACGTCCCCATCCGGGAGGAGAGCACGCCGGCGCTGTCCGACAGCCCGTCGGAGGTCTCGCGCGCCTGCTGCGCGCTATCGGTCGAGCGCTGCACCGCATGGTTGAGTTCGAGCACGGCGGATTGGATCTGGTCGGCCCCGGCGCTTTGCTCGCGCATCGAGGCCGTGTCCTCCATCATTTCCGCGGTGCGGGCGATGGACGGCGCCAGCGCCTCGAGAAGCGAACCGACGCGACCCGAGACCTCGAGCGTCTTGATCGAGAGCGTGCCGATCTCCAACGCCGCCTCCTGGCTCCGCTCGGCGAGCTTGCGGACCTCGGACGCCACCACCGCGAAGCCGCGCCCGTGCTGGCCGGCGCGGGCCGCCTAGACCGCCGCGTTGAGCGCCAGAAGATCGGTCTGCCGCGCGATCTCCTGGATCACGCCGATTCGCTCGACAATCGACCGGATCGCGGCGATGGCCGCGGTCACGGCGCGGCCGCTCTCCTCCGCGTCCTGCGCGGCGCGGCTGGCGATCTCCCGCGTGCGGGCCGAGGGCTCGCTGCTCTGCTTCGTGTTCGCCGCCATCTCGTCGATCGCGGACGCGACCCGGCTCGACACGTCGCCCTGCTGGCCGAGATTGGCGTCGATGTCGCGCACGAAGCCCTGCATCGATACGGCGCCTCTGGCCGAGACCTGCGCCGCCGTGGCGGCCTCGCTCACAAGCGCGCCGAGGTTGGCGACCATGTCGCGGAGCGCATGGCCGAGCCGAACCGCGGCGGAAAGGTCGCCCTTCGCGATCCGCTCCGCGACGGCGGCATGACCCCGAAGCGCGGCGACCATCTCGTCCGGGGCGCAAAACATCTGGCCAAGCTCGTCGGCGGCGGGGCTCGGGTCCTCCATCGTTTCGATCCGCCCCTTCGCGACCAGAAGCATGTGGCCGGTCAACGCCTTGACCCGGCGCGCGACCTGCATCTGCATCATCAGGAGACAGATGAGGGTGAGCACGCCGGCGGCGGCGACGCCGGCGATCCGGGCGGAGACCCGGTCGGCGCGCAGGCGGTGGAGCCCGGCACGCATGTCGGCGCGCAGCGTGCCCTCGATGGCGTCCGCCGCCGAGAGAAACCGCTCGAACACCGCCGCGGCGGCCTGCTCCGCGGCGAGGTCGAGGCGCGCCGTCTCTCGCATCCGGGCGATCCGCTGGGCGCCGAGATCGGCCAGTTCGGCGACGCGCGCGCGGAGCGGCGCGAGCGCCCCGGCCGTCTCCGGATGGGCGATGGCGATCTCGGCGAGCGCGTCGCCGCCGGCCCGGAAGGCGGAGAGCGCCTCGCTCTCGTCCTCGCCGGCGTCGCCGCCGAGAATTTCCTCGGTCAGAAGATGGCCGTTCGCGATCAGGTAGCGCGCGTCGCCGGCGGCGCGCTGGGCGATCGCCGAATCCGGGCGCCGCGCCGCGACCGCGGCGACGCCTTCGATCAGTTCGTCATAAAGCTGGTCGAAGCGCTCATCGGCCCCGGTGCCGACGCCCTGCGCGTCGGCGAGGCGCGCATGGCGCGCCTTCGCCGCCTCGCGGAAGCTGGCGATTCCGGCGAGCGCCTCCTGCGCCAGCGCCCGCGCCTCCGGCGACCGGACCGGAAGGATGCGCCCATCCTCCCCCTCGCCGCCTTCGATGATGGCCCGCGCAAAGAACTCCGCCAGGTCGAGCTGCGACCAGATTTGCGACTCGTCCGCGCCCGGATCGCCCGACATCACCGCCTTGAGCGCGAGAAGCGCCTCGGTGGCGCGCAGCCCGATCTCCATCGACGCGTCGGCGAGCGGCGCCAGCTCCTCGCCGATCTCCAGCCCGCGCCGGCTCATGTCCTCGGTCGCCCGCCACGCCATCACGCCGGAGATCGCGGTGCAGAGCATGATCGCTCCGAAGGCAACGACGATCTTTTGGGTGAGGCGCAGGCGGCGGAACACAAACATGCGGGCGCTTTCAACAGGTCGCGATGGCGGCCTTGTTCGCCCGAATCATTTCGAGCCGATTGGCGTCGGGATCGGCCGCGCGGGCGCGTCGACCTAGCCGCCGCGCTCGAGGTCGCGCTCGATCAGGGCGCGATTGAGGGACTTGAGCGCGTCAATATGGAAGAGCGCGCCGATCAGCTCGCCGTCGCCGTCCCGCGCCTTCCGGTCCACCACGGGCAGCCATTCGAGTTTCGCCGCGTCAAACATCGGCAATGCGTCCGCCAGCGTCGCTTCGCTCGAAAGGAAGGCGCCCTGGTTCACGAGGTCGAGGCAGGCCGTATCGGAGGCGCAATCCTCCGCGCCGCGGAGCCGCATGTGGTGGCGGACCGGCATCGCGCCCGGAAGATGCGCCGCCCCCTCCCCGAGCCGGTAGCCGGCGCGCTTCAACTGCGAGAGGAAGAAACTCCGCCAGACGAAGCGGTGCGCGAAGACGGTGGCGACCGAAACCGAGACCATCACCGCGATCGCCGCCTGCCAGTCCCCGGTCAGCTCGAAGACGATCAGCGTGGTCGAGATCGGCGCGCCGAGGACGGCGGCGGCGACCGCGCCCATGCCGGCGAGGGCGTAAAGGCCCTCCGAACCGGGGATCGCCGAAAACATCTCCGACGCGATGGCGCCGAAGGCGAGCCCGGTCAGCGCGCCCATCATCAGCGCCGGCGAGAAGACGCCGCCGCCCATCCGGCCGGCATAGGTGACGGCCAGCGCCGTGCCTTTCACCGCGGCGAAGACGACGGCGCCCCAGAAGTCGAGCCCGCCTGTCAGCGCCCGTGTCGTCGTCTCGTAGCCGACGCCGATCACATGCGGAAACGGGATCGCCAGCGCCCCGAGAAGGGCCCCGGCGACCGCGGGGCGAATGAGGTGGTGCGTGCCGAGCCTCCGCTCCCACGCATCCGCGAGATCCTCCGCCAGGAAAAGCGCGCGCATCAGGATGACGCCGACCGCGCCGCAGAGCAGCCCGAGCAGCATGAAGGCCGGAATCTCCTCGTAGAAGGCCAGCGAGGCCGACGGCAGCATGAACTGCGCGAACTCGCCGAGATGGACGCGGGCGATCACCGCGCCCGCCACCGAGGCGATCACGATCGGCCCGAAGGCGTGAAGCGCATAGTGCCGCAGCACCACCTCGAGCGCGAAGAGCGCGCCGGCGAGCGGGGCGTTGAAGCTCGCCGAAACGGCGGCGGCGACGGCGCAGCCGAGGATGTCCCGCGCGGTAAGGCCGTGCCGGTCGAGCCGGTCGTCCACCCAGGCCGCAATGACGGCGGCGAGATGCACGACCGGCCCTTCCCGGCCCGTCGAGCCGCCGGTCGAGAGCGTGATGAGCGAGGCCGCCGCCGAGGCGAGGCCGGCGCGCTTGTCCACCCGCGCGTCGCGAAGCGCCGCGGCGGCGATCACGTCCGAGACGGATAGCACGCGCGGGCCGATGTAGCGGGCCCGGATCCAGCCGACCGCGACGCCGCCGCATATCGGGACGAGGAGGAGGTGCCACCAGTCGAGCCCGTCGGCGAAGCTGTGGATGGTCCTGTTGTCGGCGCCGTAGACCGCCTCCTGGAGGAGGTTGATCGCCGTCCGGAACCCGACCGCGGCGTATCCCGAAGCGACGCCGACGACGAGGGCGACGGCCCAGAAGACGATCCGGTCCTGCGCCGTGGCGGCCTGCCGCGCCAGGGCGCTCCGCCAGCGGCGGCGATACCGCG